>JBDKRF010000059.1:0-2988 GCA_039683525.1 Clostridiaceae bacterium | reverse complement strand
GTCGTGATGAAGGAGATACTGGACCGGCCAGGAAAACGGGGAGTTCGTAATGGATGATTTGAAAGTACTGATTGCTGATGACGACGAGGGTATGCGTGAGGTGATGCGCCGCATCATCGCCAAAGTGGAGGGCTTTCAGCTGGTCGGCGAGGCCGCTGACGGAGAACAGACGCTCGCGCTTGCGGAGCAACTTAAGCCCCACATCGTCTTTCTGGATGTGGATATGCCCAAGATTAACGGTGTGGATTGCGCCCGGACCCTGCAGGATATGAACCCCGCGACCGTCATCATCTTTGCGACCGCATTTGACGGGTATATGAGCGACGCCTTCGAGGTATACGCGTTCGATTATCTGGTGAAACCCTTCAAAATGGAGCGCGTGATACAGACGCTGGAACGTATCCGCGACCGGCAGACATGCCGAGTACAGCAGGAACCTCTGGCGCCTAAGGCGATCATAGCGGATCGCAAGCCGGTGGACGGGCGGCTGATGCTCAGACACCGCGAGGGTGTGAGCTTCGTGGATCTAAACGATATTCTGCTTGTACAGCGCGAGGATCGCACCACCGTGCTTTACACACGCGGCGACGGCCGTTATGTGACTGGAGATTCGCTGTCGGAAATGGAGGAACGTCTGCCCAGGGACGTGTTCTTCCGCTGCCATAAAAGCTACATCATCAACCTCAATCACGTCAAGGACATCACTCCTTACGGCCGATGGACGTACGTCGTGCGTCTGGAGGAAACCAAGCACGACGCCTTGATTACCCATGAGAAGTATGAAGAGATGGAGCAGATGTTCCGTTGATGTCTCAAATAAAAACCGCTGCCACGCAAATTGCGAGGCGGCGGTTTTGATGGTCTATGGATGATCGTTCTTGGACCTGTTGAGATTTCAGGGTTGATACTCTTGAGCACCTCTAGCGGGCAGATACTGATGTATACATCATCAAATATGATCAAACAAAATTCCTCCAATCGATGCTCGGAAAAGAACGACGTGCATGAGAGCATCGTTGCTATGCACAACGCATCGCGCTACGAATACAAATATTTCACGGCACAGCTTGTATAATGTCAACAAAACATCTTCATAACACAGGACAAATACATTCTGCAAAGGGCTTTTATGCCTATTTGCAAACAGATATGCCTATCTTTCCAGCCTCCGAAAACATATGATCCCAAGCAGACAAACGTTTAAAACATGACAGATAGTGGCAGGATTCTATGTTATAATAATAACAAAGATACGGAGGTGATGGAGGCATGAAAAACGACCGTCTTTTCCAGATGCTTTATCTCCTTTTGGAGAAGGGCACCGTAACCGCGCCCCAACTGGCGCAGACGCTGGAAGTGTCTGTGCGTACCGTATACCGGGACGTGGAGGCGCTGTCGATGGCCGGTGTGCCGGTGTACGCCGCGCAGGGGCGCAACGGCGGCATTACGCTCGCTTCCGGGTATGCGCTCAACAAGGCATTGCTTTCCGACACGGAGCAGAATCAAATCTTGTTTGCCATTCAAAGCCTGCGCGCCGTTGACCGACCGATGGACGCGCTGCTTTCGAAGCTTGCGGCGGTATTCCAAAAGCAGAACGTCAACTGGATTGAGGTCGATTTTTCCCGCTGGGGCTACGGCCTTGTGGACAGGAGGCGCTTCGACGCGCTGAAGGACGCCATACTGGAAAAGCGGATCACGACGTTGCTTTACTGCGGTTCCAACGGAGAGACTTCGCGGCGAAGCGTGAAACCTTTTAAGTTGATATTTAAGGATAAAAACTGGTATTTGCATGCCTACTGCACCAAGGCAGAGGATTACCGTTTGTTTAAAATCAGCCGCATCCTGGAACTGACGCCGGAGAACGAAATCTTTTCGGAAACCTTTGCCGATGCGCCCCCGACGGAGTTTATCAATTACGATGAAAGCGCGCTTGTCGCCGTGACGCTGCGCTTTTCCGCAGCCGTTGCCTACCGCGTCTTCGATGAGTTCGAGCGCAAGAGCGTGCAAATGCAGCCGGACGGAACCCTGCTGGTGAGCGCGGTTTTCCCGCTGGAGGAATGGATGGTGCACTATCTGCTGACTTTCGGTTCGGATATGGAAGTGCTTGCTCCCGCAGCTCTGCGCGAGCGCATTGCCGACTGTGCAAGAAAAATATATGAACTTCATAAAACATGACAAACGTATGGCAGGAATAGTGCGGTATCATTGATTTGTACGGGAGAAGAACCCGCAAATCGAATCGGGAGGAACTGACGATGAAAGCGAAATTCTGTCAAAGTTGCGGCATGCCCATGGGGGATACGGACGAGATGTTCGGAAACGAAAAAGATGGATCGAAAAGCGACGATTACTGTACCTACTGCTACCAGAACGGGACGTTCACCTACGATGGAAACATGGAGGGAATGATTGAGTTCTGCGTTCAACCCATGCTGGACAGCGATCCCACTATGACCGAAACGCAGGCACGCGGGCTGATGAACGGTTTCCTGCCAACGCTTAAGCGCTGGAAAACGGCGTAATGGGCGGTCGCTAAAGCTCCCTTTGGGGGGGGATTGCGGGCGGTCGCTAAAGCTCCCTTTGGGATGGGGGATTGCGATCCCCCTCCCAACCGCCCCCTGGGGAAAGATCGATAACGGTCGCATGATAAAAATGCTATCTTCTTTCCGACCGGCTCAGGAGCGGTACACAAATGGAAGAAAATCAAGCAACCCGAATTGTAAAGCATTGAAAGCCCGGTTCTGTAGGCCGGGCGCGGAAAAGCGTAAAGGAATATGCCTTGCGCTTTCCTCCCTTCAACATTCACGGGAGAAGGTGAACGAAGTATGACGTGGAACGAAGCGTATCCCAAGAGCATACAGCCCACTACGGAGCAAATCGACGTTTATATTGGCAATCCGCTGTGGAGCCAACTATGCGTATGGCTGGAGCAGAGCTATGCCGACGAACCGCGAATCGAACACAGCGTTTGTTCCGGCGCGCCGGGCT
>JBDKRF010000058.1:0-2214 GCA_039683525.1 Clostridiaceae bacterium | reverse complement strand
GTATACCCCGCGGGTGTGAATAGTGTTTCGTACCGGGCGGACGCCTCCCCGGTGTTGACACCGTTGATGTGAAGGATGTTTGCCAGCGCATTGACCGTGATCATGGTGAGGTAACTAAGCAGAATGCCGACTTTCATGCCTTTGTTGGTTACGGAGAGATTCATCTTTCCTGCCTCCCTTGTCGTTGTTTAGGTTTGTGGCACACGTGTGCGGACGCAAACAGGCCATTGGTAAACGCCGCCTCCTGTGCGCCCGGTTCAGAAGCAGCGTTCTTTGCGGTTTTTACGGCAATTTTCCACTACTTTGCCCAACTCGCACTGGTAGCAAACCTCGTTGGTCAAATTCTTGCCCGAAAAGAACTCGTCCAGATTTTGCAGCGTCGTTTTTGCGATATTTTGCAGCGCTTCCTCGGTCAGAAACGCCTGATGGCTCGTCAGCAGCACGTTGGGGCGGGATACCAGAAGCGCCAGCAAATCGTCCTTCATGATGTTGCCGGAATTATCCTCATAAAACAGATCGGCTTCTTCCTCGTACACATCCAGCCCGGCTCCGCGCACTTTGCCGCTGTTGAGCGCTTCCAGCAGCGCTTCGGTGTCGATTAATGCGCCGCGGGACGTATTGACGATGAACACGCCCTTTTTCATTTTCGCAAACGCCTCGGCGTTAAGGATGTGCTTCGTCTGCTCGTTGAGCGGGCAATGCAGCGAAATAACGTCGCTTTGGGTGAACAAATCATCCAGCGCAACATACTCAATGCTCGTATCTTTAGTAGGATAGGCGTCGTAAGCGAGCACACGCATCCCGAAGCCTTTACAGATGTCGATAAAGACGCGGCCGATTTTGCCCGTTCCGATTACGCCGACCGTTTTCCCGTGCAGATCCACGCCGGTCAGGCCCACGATGCTGAAATTGAAATCGCGCGTGCGGTTGTAGGCGCGGTGCAGTTTTCGGTTGACGCTCAACAAAAGCCCCATGGCATGCTCCGCCACGGCATAAGGCGAGTAGGCGGGCACGCGCACGACGTTCATCTTCCCGTACGCCTCTTTGAAATCGACATTGCTGTAGCCCGCGCAGCGCATGGCGATTACGCGAATGCCCAGTTCGTATAGCTTGTCGATCACTTCGGCGTTGAGAGTATCGCTGACAAATGCGACGACAGCGTCGCTTCCCGCAGCCAACTGCACCGTCGTGGGCGTCAGCCTGGTTTCCAGATACCGAATATCGTACTGGGTGTTTTCCTGATCGAACCATTCCCTATCGTAAGGCTTGGCATCGAAAAAGGCGATTTTCTTCATTTTAATCCTTCTTCCCATATGGGCTATCACGGGAAACACTTACCATAGCCTGTATACCCATCGTTTTCAGCCTTGAAGCACAATCACGATTTGGGCGGAGTCGAAGCCGTTTTGATGAACGAATTGCATCTGATAGAGGTATATTCGCCATTTTACAGCCATTTCCTTTAAACATGCGAAAAGGCCGCACGCAGGAGCGGCGGCCATGGAAATCGTATAGACGCCTGGCAGTTGGAACGAATCAAGATTTTACCTGCACGGGTACGCTTTCCGGTTCGCCTTCAAGTATGTTTTGCAGCGTATTTGCGATATCCTGCCGTATCAGCGGTTGCATGGTGCTTTTATAGCGGAATGTGTTTGTGCCGCGCAGTGCAGCGACGATATCCTGCGCCAGATCCGGCTTGAACCGGGCGATCTGCGGCAGGCTTTGAATGCACTGCCTGACCGTGATTGGGTTGCTGTCCTCCAGACGCTTCAGGTATTCGTCAATGATCTCGTCGATCTTATTATCCATGTCCCATTCGGCGTTTGCGGCAATCAGCAGCATGCCACGCGTACGGATGTAGGAATGCTCGCTTTGCAGCATTTCTGCGAAGGTATCGAAATAGGGATAGACCACGTTTGATTCCGCACTCATGCCCTGCAGTTGTTTCAAACAATCGTAAGCGATCAGGTTATCTTTGTTTTGCAAGCCTTCCACCAGTTCCGCGATCGTATCCATAACGCCTTCCCCTCCAAGGTAATGGGTCGTCTTCATACTACTCTATGCGGCGTTTACATCGCTGCGGCAATTTATACCCCTTCCCCGTTTTTGCGGCTGCCTCGTTCGACATTTCTCGCGGGTCTTGCGCGAAGGCCGATCAACCTTTGAACGTCCGCAAGGAGTTCCGAATCCGTTACATTGACCATCAGCCAACGT
>JBDKRF010000057.1:0-2965 GCA_039683525.1 Clostridiaceae bacterium | reverse complement strand
TATCCCGCATGACCACGACCAGTGCCTTTCGTCTGTCCCCCGTTACGTTGTACTTGATCTGCATTGTGAATACCTTCCTTTCGATTTGGTAGTCACATACATTGATCAAGCGGGTGTGAATATCAAGCTATTTATCTGTGTTCTCGGAGACTTCTTTGTATAGGGTCTTTGATCCATTCCTGATGAGTACCACCTGATCAGAACTACCAACCTGCTCGATATACCGCTTCACGATGACGTCGCAGTACTTTTCATCCAACTCAATCATGCGGCAGATGCGATCGGTCTGTTCGCAAGCGATCAAGGTACTACCGCTGCCGCCGAACGGATCCAGTACGACGCAATTCGCCATGCTCGAATTCAGGATCGGGTACGCCAGCAGCTCCACAGGCTTCATGGTCGGATGGTCGGCATTCTGCTTGGGTTTGTCGAACTCCCATATGGTCGTTTGTTTACGATCGGTGTACCATTCGTGCTTACCCTTTTTCTTCCATCCAAACAACACCGGTTCATGCCTCCACTGATACGGGCTTCGCCCAAGTACCAGAGATTGCTTCTTCCAGATGCAGGTGCCAGAGAGATAGAACCCCGCTTCCGAAAACGCTCTTCGGAAGTTTAATCCTTCGGTGTCCGCGTGGAACACATAGATCGACGCTTCATTCGCCATACTGGCTTCCATGTTCTGAAACGAAGCGAACAGGAACTCATAGAACGCAGCATCTGCCATGTTATCGTTTTTTATCTTTCCCGCGCCGCCTTCATAGTTCACATTGTAAGGGGGATCGGTGACCACGAGGTTTGCTTGACCGCCATCCATGAGAAGGTCGAACACATCACGCTTCGTGCTGTCGCCGCAGACAAGCCTATGTTTGCCGAGCAGCCAAAGGTCGCCCGGTTTGGTAATCGCCGGTTCTTTGAGCGCTGCGTCCACATCAAAATCATCGTCCAGCACACCCTTGCGCTGCGCATCCTTGAACAGCGCATCGATCTCCGGCGCGTCGAATCCTGTCAACGAAACATCGAAATCCGCGAGCTGCAAATCTGAAATCAGCAGAGATAGCTTCTCTTTATCCCATTCGCCGCTGATCTTATTGAGCGCGACATTGAGCGCTTTTTCTTTCTCTTCGCCCATTTCTACGACGACACATTCGACCTCGGTCACGCCCGTATCGATCAGCACTTTCAATCGCTGGTGTCCGCCGACGACGTGGCCTGTGGTCTGATTCCAGATGACCGGCTCCACATACCCGAACTCCGAAAGCGAACGCTTCAGCTTTTCATATTCCGGATCACCGGGCTTCAGGTCTTTGCGCGGATTGTAATCCGCCGGAACAAGCTTACCAGCCGGGAGTGTTTGGATAATCATTTTTGCTGCCTTTCTTTGGAGCATCAGAAAAACCACACCGGAAGGTGTGGTTAAGGCCGGATGATTTATGCTGTTACCGATTCCGGTTACTTAGAGATAAAGCTGTTTACATCATCTGTTCTTATGTCGATATAGTCATCCGGATCATTGGCATTGATCAAATAGATGTACATAGGTTCTGTGTCTTTGCTGCCGCCGCCGATAAGAAGATAATAGTTCTCGTCAACTTCGTAGCGTAATATATGCAAGCCGCTGCCTATATCGGTGCTGCTAAATATCTCAAAATCTTCCCACGAAAGTTCGTTCCCTTTTTCCGATAATTCTATAACCTTGTCCAAAGACAGCTTGTCGTCTTCTCTCTCCCGGTTTGAACACGCCGAGAGCGCGAAGACAGGTAACAATACGGCACATAGTAATAGTACCAAACTGCGTTTTTTCATCTTGTTGCCCTCTTAAAATCGGTCACATATATTGTACCGTAAACGGCCGTGGATATGAACCCCCTGATCGGAAGGCACTATTTGCATGAGCAGTATGCTTTTCTATTCGCCACTGCGGAGCAGCACCTCTGCAACCCCCTCTTCGCACCCGCCAGATCCCCCGCGAGCGCTTGCCCGCGCAGTGACTTTCGCTGCTGGCTTGTTAGGCGGTGGTATTTCAATGCACGAATGAACGCTTGTACTTCATCCATGTTCATTTACCCCTGCGCGCAGTCAGCAGGCGTTCCATAACGTCATCCTGCGGATTCACACCCGTATAGTCGGTCGCACAGTTTTCCTTTACGATCTGGAAGATTTCATACCAGAGCCGGTTCGTCTGCGCCATGTAGTTCTGGCTCATCGCCACATACGGAGACTGGATCGCGCTGCCTGTCGTTGGGTGTTTTGCGAGGAAGCCGTACTCCGTGACCGCTTCTTCGCACTGAATCCAGCGCGCTGCGCTCATGGCGTACCGCTCCAGCAACTGTGGGGAAACGATCTTCGCCCCACCCCGCTGTTCGAGCCAGTCCCATGTGTTCGCGTAGATCCCCGCTGCTTCGAGGTTGCGACCGTCCTTTTGTCGCGCGGAAAGCAGTTCTCTCGGCAGCGGCATATCGTTTCCCTGAAGGTTGGCGGTGTTGGGAAACTCCACAACGGTCAGCCTACGCTTGCCGGGGTTGCCGTCGAGCATCTTATCCGCGAGCGGCTTTTTCTTCTGTCCCGCACCTAATCTCGACCCGCCGTGACCGTTTGACATGTTGCGCTTCCTCCCCCCAAAAAATAGAGGGCTATTCGCCCTCTTGAAACCGTGAAAGTTTGTACGTGACCCGACCGCGTTGTCCAGTTGGAAAGGTCACAGAGGTAAACCGGCCCCCACGGGACGGCACCTTAACATTCAACTTAGTTGTAGATCAAGTTGAATGTTTATAATCTATAAGTTGACTTTGATGTTGATTTGTGGTACGTTTTCCTCCATAGAGAGGAGTTTTCAAAGTGGAACAGAAAAAAAGAAATACGGAAGCACTACGAAAGTACCTTCTAAAATCAATCTATCAATCAAACGGGCTTGCCGCCGCGCAGTATGCTTCGCACTCGTTTGACATCTCACTTGCTGCTGTTT
>JBDKRF010000056.1:0-1915 GCA_039683525.1 Clostridiaceae bacterium | reverse complement strand
GCTGTTTTCATTTATCGCTAAATCAGTCAACGTGGTTGAAAAAAACGATGAGCAATTGCGGTTTCTGTTCGACATGGCCGTGAAAGCTCTCATTGGGAGCAATGTTTATGGATCTTCAGTGCAACAGGCAGCCGCCTCCTTCATTTACGGAGTATTGGCTGAAACAGAGCGACGGGGAAAGCCCCGAACAATACTATCAGCGCTTGGAAGTGGAGCGCAAAAAATTCAATCTGCGTCCCAAGGGCACCTTTTCGAGAGCCAGCTTGCTGCTGCAGTTTGCCAAATTGAAAGATTATGCAGACTGGATGAGCAAGTGGCGCATCGAGATTTCGGACGAAGAAGCTGCGGAAGCGTCAGCGCTGATAGAAGAGGCGCAGAAGAGACTGACGTACTTTGCGCTGAGGGGAATCCCGAAGAAAGCTACGGAAATTGCGGTGGCAGTGGCAGCGGGCATGAGAACGCTGAAGAAGGAAGATTTTTTGATCATTGCAGCCTGGAGTGTGTACTGGCTGCTCTTTCGGAATTCGAGGTTTTGCTCGGACGGCAGCAGCTCGACGTTAACTGCATGGGCCACGTCGTTTCAGCGGATAGCGTTCGAGAGCACCAACACGGGAGCAACGAATCAGAAAAACAAAATCACGTTGTTTTCGATGGGATGTGTCGACAGATTCTGGAAAAGTACACAGGGAAGTCCGGAGCTGATGCATCTGCATATGTCAGCTTTTATGAACGGCTTAGACACACGAGCCGTGATCTGGGAAATCGCAACCATGATCGAAGAAGCATATGCGAACTTGCAGACAAAATCGCTAGAGGAATCAGACTATCTGACTCCATCCTCGGTACTGGAAGATTTCAAGCGCTGAAAGAGAAGTCCCTCAATTACTCGGAATTTAGTGGAACCGAAGTTGAGGAATTTGCAGAGTCACTGTTTGAAGATGGCTGGGAAGAGCGCGTTGGTAACGCCCAGTACGCGTCGCGAGTTCGCGCCTATTGGCGGCTGCACCGGGAGAAGTTTCTTGTGGGTTTGCGCCGTATGTTTGGCTGGCTCAGTACCATGAGGCGGAAGTGGGCAAAGAGCGGCATCGACATCGGCATGGAATGCTTTTCAATTTGGTTCGGCTCACGGGAACTGGCCTCGTATTTCCGGAAGCTCATTCTCGGAAAAGTGGCAGCTACCGACAACAAGTATGCCAAAAACGTGAAAACGAAAACGTGGTGGTTCTATGCTGCGTTTAAGGAACGCTGGCTGGCGATATTCGAGCATAGAGCATCTCGCAGCGAACAGCTTTCTGAGGAGAGATTTGCCGCAAAACTGGGAAATGGACGCACTCATGAAACGCTGAAAAAGGGTGTCGTTCATGTTTTCTTTGCTATGAAAGGGGATCTTTCAAAGGCCTCCCAGTTTCTTCATCGGGCTCTGGAAGCGTCCAGCGCAAATGACAAGCGGAGAAGGCACAAAGAAATCGACAGGTATTTGTTGAAGATTCATCGTCGGCATATTTACCACTGGAAGAAGAAAACTGCTTAGGGAGCGGAGAAATGACGAAAAAGATTCAGTATGGCAAACAGGCTAGAGAGGCGGCAGTCGTCGCCTTGAACGAAATTGCCGAGGTGGTGGCTCAAACGGTCGGTCCCGCTGGGCGGCCGATTCTGCTGTCGCGGAACGTGAGTGCCGTGAACTCCACAGTGTTTCACACGAAGGATGGTATTTCCGTTTTGCGCGAGCTCAGCTATTTGGACCCCATTTACGATGCGGTTCACCGTCTGTCGATGCAAGCCACTGCGGACACGATGATCAATGCCGGTGACGGCACAACAAGCACGCTTATTGTTGCCGCTCGGTTTGCGAGCTTGCTTCACAGTCATGCCTCTGGATCTCCGCAGGCGGCTATTCGAGCTTTTCGCAAGGAAG
>JBDKRF010000055.1:0-6692 GCA_039683525.1 Clostridiaceae bacterium | reverse complement strand
GGCAGTGACGCGCCATACCCGCTCACGATGGAAGGACAGAGGCATTTTACGAAAGAGTTGCTCAACCTTGTCGCTTCGCTCGATGGCGGTCACGGCAAGGGTGTCTATTACTGGGAGCCTGCCTGGCTGCCGCTGAAAGGCTCAACCTGGGCGAGTAAAGCCGCGCGGGACTACATGGGCGAGCAGCACAAGTCCGGCGGAAACGAGTGGGCGAATCAGTGCATCTTTGATTATGAAGGGAACGCTACCCCTGCGCTCAAAGAATTTCTCGCGTTTTCCAAGCGCCAACCGGAATAAATACGGCTATTTCCTGCGATTTAGCAGGCGATAAATCAACAAACAATCCGAAATAGATCCATATTACTTTCAGCTATTTCCTGCGAGAACGCAGGCGATAAATAAACAAAAGGAGAAGACCAATGAAAAAACTGACAGCGATTCTCATGGCCCTGATCCTGGTGCTCTCGTTCGTCGCGTGTACACCGAAAGCCGCGGAACCAGCGGCCACGGAAGCACCGACCGAAGCGCCGGCGGCCGCGACCGAAGCGCCGGCCGTTAAGGAAGACGTTACCCTCACACTCTGGGGTTCCGAGCTACCCGAATTCCAGGCGGCACTGCGCGTGATGGCGGATAACTTCATCAAAGAAAATGCGGACAAAGCCAACATCACGATCAATCTGGGCGCGCAGTCCGAATCTACCGCCAAAGACACCATCCTGTTGGACATCTCCGCTGCTGCGGACGTGTTCTACTATGCAGACGACCAGACGGGCGAACTCGTGAACGCGGGCGCGCTGCAGGCGGTTGAAATGGTGGATGAGATCACCGCGGCAAACGGCGGCGCAACTGCGGGCGCTGTGCAGGCGGCGACCGTCGGCGAAAAACTGTATGCCTATCCCGCGATGGGCGGCAACGGCTACTTCCTCTATTACAACAAGCAGTATGTAACCCCCGAGCAGGCTGGTTCCTGGGCGGGATTGCTGGCCGCCGCAAATACAGCGGGCAAGCAGGTCACCATGCAGCTCAACAGCGGCTGGTATCTCTACGGCTTCTTCAAGGGCGCGGGCTTTGGCTGTGCGCTGGGTGCAGACAAGACCTCGACCACCTGCGATTGGGCAGGTGCCGGCGGAACGGATGTTCTGCAGGCCGTGCTCAACATCACGGCGGATAAGGGCTTCATCAATCTCGATGACGCGGCGTTTGTCACCGGCGTGCAGGAAGGCACCATCATCGCGGGCGTGAACGGCAGCTGGAACGCCGGCACCGTGCAGACCGCATGGGGCGACAACTATGCCACAGCGAAACTGCCAACCTATACCCTCAACGGTGCAGAAGTGCAGATGGGCTCCTTCGACGGCTATAAGCTCGTCGGCGTGAACGCGTACTCTGCAAACGTCGGCTGGGCAATGCGTCTTGCCGAATGGCTCACCAACGAGCAGAACCAGATCTATCTCTATGAGGCTACCAATGGCAGCGCCGTTCCGTCCAACGTGAACGCCGCGTCCTCTGCCAGCGTGCAGGCGAACCCCGTCGTCGCGGCCCTCGCCGCGCAGAGCCAGTTTGCCTCCGCTCAGAGCCTATCCGTCGGCGGCAACTACTGGACCCCGACCGAAACCCTCGGCAACATCCTCGCCAACGGCAACCCGGATAAGGTGGATCTCCAGCAGTTGCTGGATGAGACCGTAGCGGGCATCACGGCACCCGTCGGCTAAGAAAACACATTCGTTCGAATCGTGCCCGCCGCGGAGCCGAGCGCTCCGCGGCGGACGCGCCTACCTTTGCAGATAGCACAATCCGGATCTTCGGATCTATATTTTACTTGCTATTCCCGTCTCTTTTGTTATTGTGTAGCTATCCTGTAATCAGGGTCAACTCCTCAACTGCTTATCCATCCATGTGCCGCCGCGCGTTTACGCAGCGGCACACCCGCCCGTTCTGGAAAGGATCAGTACGCATGAATACGGAAATGCTTGAGCCGAAAAAGGAACTCCTGCCGATCCGCGCCGTGAAAAGCTGGCTCGCCGGGGATTGGTCCGTGAAACTCACGCCGCTCGTCTGGGGCGCGGGTTATCTGCGCGTCGGTCAGTGGATCAAAGGACTGCTCGCCTTATTGTGCGAGGTGGTCGTCTTGCTGTTTCTCAATCACTATGGCTTACCGAACCTCGCGAAGTTTGGCACGCTAGGCACCGTCAAGCGCGCCACGGTCTACAACCCGCAGACTATGAAAAACGAGGTCAATCAATACGACAACTCCTTCTTAATCCTGCTCTTTAGCCTCGTAGCTTTGGTCGTCATCGTTGCCGCCGTCATCCTCATTCTGCGGATGGTGGAGGAATCCGGCGCGCTGCAAAAAACGAAATCTGCGGGCGGCCATGTCAACAGCTTCACCGAAGATATTCGCGCGCTCCTTGATCAGCGGTTTCATATTACGCTGCTGTCCGTGCCGATGCTGGGCATCCTCGTGTTCACCGTGGTTCCGCTGCTGTTTATGATCCTCGTCGCGTTTACAAACTATGACCAGTCGCACATGGCGCCAACCGAGCTCTTCACGTGGGTTGGACTGGATAACTTTTTACGATTGTTTAAGGATTCGCTCAGCGAGACATTTGGCTATTCGTTTGGCAAAGTACTCGGCTGGACGCTGCTTTGGGCAACGTTTGCGACGTTTACCTGTTATTTCGGCGGGATTGCGCTGTCGCTGCTGATCAATCATAAGCGCACACGCGTCAAGAAACTCTGGCGTACGCTGTTCGTGGTCTGCATCGCGGTTCCGCAGTTTGTTTCACTGCTTCTGGTGCGAAACTTCTTTGCCGACACCGGCATCGTCAACACATTTTGCTCCAATGTCGGCATCACAAATTTTCTAAAATCGGTCGGTCTGTTGGGATCGTATCTCGACCATATTCCATTCTTAACGGACGCGGGCTGGGCGAAGTTCATGATCATTTTGATCAACTTCTGGATCGGTGTGCCATACTTGATGCTGATTGCGACGGGCGTACTGATGAATATTCCTACCGAGTATTATGAGAGCGCGAAGATCGATGGCGCGAATGCCTTTCAAACCTTCGGGCGAATCACGATGCCGTTTATGCTCAGCGTGACCGGGCCGTACCTCATCACCGCATTCATCGCAAATATCAACAACTTCAACGTGATCTACCTGCTCACGCAGGATGTCTATTTCACCATGGATACGAAGCTCGCGGCCTCCAACGCCAAGGATATCGACCTGCTGGTGACGTGGCTCTTCCGGCTGACCAACGATTCTTATAACTACAAGATGGCGTCGGTCATCGGTATCCTCGTCTTCGTCGTCTGCGCCGTTTTTACATTGCTTGCGTTCAACTATACGTTCCGCAAGGGAGTGGAGGACAAGTTCCAATGAGCATGAATGATACGATGCAAGCCACATCCTCCGCAACGGTTCCGAAGGGAGGCGCGACTGCCGTGAAGAAAAGACGCCACATAAACCCGCATTTTTTAGCAGGAGACATCACGCGCCATCTGGTGCTGGCTCTACTCGCGGCGATTTGGCTGATTCCGATTCTATGGCTGGTCTGCACGTCGTTTTCCGCCTTCCCGGGGCGCAACATCTCACGCTTCTTCCCGCAGGATTGGACAATTACCAACTATATTCGACTCTTTACGGATACGGACTCGGTCTCGAATTTCCCCTACTGGTTTCGTAATACGTTCATCGTCGCTTGTTTTACCTGCCTGATCTCGTCCATGTTTGTGCTCATGATTGCGTATGCGACGAGCTGCATGCGCTTTCGCGGTCGCCGCACACTGATGAACACCGGCGTGCTGCTGGGGCTCTTTCCCGGATTTTTGACGATGATCTGCATCTATTACATCCTGAAAGAACTGAAACTAACGGACACGCATTTGGGGTTGATTCTGGTGTACTCCGGCAGTTCGGGCCTTGGGTACCTGATTGCGAAGGGCTTTTTTGACACGATTTCGCGCTCGATGATCGACGCGGCGAAGCTGGACGGCGCATCGGAAGCAAAGGTGTTTTGGAAGGTGATTCTGCCGCTCTCCAAGCCCATCATCGTGTACACGGTCATTAGCTCGTTTCTAACGCCGTGGATGGACTTTATCTTCTCCAATATCGTCATCAAGTCCCGCCTGTCGCAGGACTGGACGGTGGCGGTCGGACTCTTCAATATGCTCAACAAGAGCAGCGTCAACACCTACTTCTCGCGTTTCTGCGCGGGCGGCGTGCTGGTCTCGATCCCAATTTCGATCCTGTTTGTGATCATGCAAAAGTTCTATGTCGAGAGCGTCACCGGCGGCTCGACCAAGGGGTAAATTCATGAAAAAAACCGTTGCTTTCGCACTCGCGCTGCTGTTGATAGTGCCTTTCGGCTGCAACGTTGTGCCGGAGCCGCTCGCTGCGCAAACTACCGATAGCGTACCTGTGAACGCGGGATTGATCGTGCCGAAAATCGATGCGCTGGCGGACGATTTTCTAATGGGCGCGGATGTATCGAGCCTGATTGCTCAGGAGAACAGCGGCGTCACCTACTATGGCTTTGACGGCTTGCAGCAGGACCCGCTGAAGACGATGCAGGAGGCGGGGATCAACTGCATTCGTGTGCGCGTTTGGGTCGATCCGTTTGATCCGAACGGCAACGGCTACGGCGGCGGTAACTGTACGATCGACACCGCAATATCACTGGGTCAGCGCGCGGCAAAATACGGAATGAAACTGCTTGTGGACTTCCACTACTCGGACTTCTGGGCTGACCCCTCCAAACAGCAGGCGCCAAAGGAATGGGCCGGCATGAGCCTCGACGAAAAAGCAGGGGCGATCACGAGCTACACCACTGAATCACTGCAAGCGCTCAAGGATGCTGGCGTTCCCGTATATATGGTGCAGATCGGCAACGAGACCACCAACGGATTTTGCGGCGAGGATGACTGGCCGGCGGTCTACCGGCTGATTGGCGCGGGCGCCGCCGCGGTGCGCGCGTTTGACCCGAATATCCTCATCGCGGTGCATTTTACCAATCCGGAGGACGCGAAGTTTAAGAATTTTGCGTTCTTGCTGGATCATTTTAAAGTGGATTACGATGTATTTGCGACGAGCTATTATCCATATTGGCATGGTTCGCTCACGAACCTAGCCACTCAGCTCAAGCTCGTTTCAGACACCTATGGCAAGAAGGTCATGGTTGCAGAGACTGCCTGGGCTTATACCCTCGCGGACAGCGACGGACACGCGAACACGATCGGCGAGAAACCGAATTATGAAAAGCAGCACGCGCTTACCGTTCAGGGTCAGGCGGACGAGATCGCGAGCGTACTGCAAACCGTGTCGAAACTCGGTGACGCAGCCATCGGTGTGTTTTACTGGGAACCCGCTTGGATAACGGTTCCTGCCGAGTCGCTGGTTGCGCGAAAAGCCCTCTGGGAACAGTTCGGCTCTGGTTGGGCGAGCAGTTTCGCCGCGGGATACGATCCCAAAGACGCGGGCGTTTATTACGGCGGTTGTGCTTGCGAAAACCAAGCGCTGTTCGATGCCACGGGGCACCCGCTGGAGTCACTCAAGACGTTTTCCTATGTGCGCACCGGCACGATTTGCCCCGTCAAGGTGGATGAGGTTGCGCCTGTGTACCTGACCGTGCGGCGAAACAATCCCGTGACGCTGCCAAGCGCCGTGACCGCGACAAACAACGACGGCTCGACCGCAGAGACGCAAGTTGTGTGGGAGACGGTCGATCTAGCCGCGATTTCGGCGGGCGAGATAGGCACCTATTCCGTGGGTGGAACGGCGCAGGGGCTTCCGGTTGTTTGCTACATCAATATCGTGGAAGAGAACTATCTCAATAACCCCGGCTTTGAGGACGCGGACACGTCTATGTGGGCGATTACACCAATCGCATCGGGCATTCAGACGGACTTCCAGAAAAAGAAGATGGATGCACATAGCGGAGAGTACTCTCTACATTTCTGGAATACGGACGCCGTGGAGTGGCGTGCGGAGCAAGTGGTCTCCGGATTAAAGCCCGGCAACTATCGCTTCACACTCTCCGCACAGGGTGGAGACATCGGCGAAGAGGCCGAACTCTATCTCTACGCGATTGCGGACGGGGTGACCTATACCGCGCCGTTTACGCTGAACGGATGGGTGGACTGGCAGCAGCCCGCAATTGATTCGATTCCCGTCTCCGGCGGGGAGATCACCGTTGGCGTGTACGTCAGGTGTGCGGGCGGAGGCTGGGGGACACTGGACGACTGGTTGCTCAATCCGGTGGGATAGCCGAGACGGCGCGTTGATCGCGCAACGAGAAGCCTATGCAAAATAAGAAAATCCTCCGACTTTTCTCGATTTTTCTCGTGCTCAGCCTGCTTGCCGCGCAAGCAGGCTGTTCGCGCTTCGTTTCAAGCGCGCCCGAGACGCCGGACGACAACTACCGCACCTATTATGAGATCTTTGTCGGCTCGTTTTTTGACAGCGACGGCGATGGAACCGGTGATCTGAACGGGGTTACCGAGAAGCTTGATTATCTCAACGACGGGGAGGATAAGACCGACACCGACCTGGGCTTTACGGGTATCTGGCTGATGCCGATCATGCCGTCGCCCACCTATCACAAGTACGACGTGACGGACTACACTTCCGTCGATCCCGCCTATGGGACAACGGAAGATTTTCGGAAACTTGCGCAGGAGTGCCACGC
>JBDKRF010000054.1:0-5155 GCA_039683525.1 Clostridiaceae bacterium | reverse complement strand
ATCGACACAATCTACGACCTGACCTATCTGCGCTTTCCGGAGATGATGAATGAACGCAACCTTAAGCGCCTGCAAGGGGGGTTGCGCCGCAGCCTCGATCGAAGCGACCGGATCGTGACGGATTCCGCGTTCGTCAAGGGTGAGATTGTCCGCGAGTTGGGGTTTGACGCGCACCGGATCGACGTGGTGTACCCCGCGGCTGTCGATGACGCGG
Source organism: Clostridiaceae bacterium (assembly GCA_039683525.1). Lineage (GTDB taxonomy): Bacteria > Bacillota > Clostridia > Christensenellales > CAG-138 > UBA7703. Next base: position 4,941 of record JBDKRF010000054.1, on the reverse strand, counting down.
CGGGCGAACTGCCGGCGGAATATCTCAAGGAGAAATGGGGCTTAACGAAGCCCTATGTACTCTATCTTGGCACGATTGAGCCGCGCAAGAACCTCAACCGTCTGATTCAAGCGTATGCGAAGGTTACGCGGGAGATCGAGCATCCGCCAAAGCTGGTACTTGCGGGCGGGCGCGGATGGAATGCGGAGGAGACCTATCGTCTTGCTGAGGAGCTGCTTCCGGGGCAGGTGCTGTTCACAGGCTACCTCACCGCACAGGAGAAAAAGCTCATGCTCGGGCATGCCGCGCTTTTCGTGTTTCCTTCGCTCTATGAGGGATTCGGCATTCCGGTGCTGGAGGCGATGCAAAGCGGCGTTCCGGTCGTGTGCGCGAATACCTCCTCTTTGCCGGAAGTCGCGGGAGACAGCGCAAGGCTCGTCGAGCCGACAGATGTCGTCGACATCGCATCGGGCATGCTGGAGCTATTGACCGATCCCGCGGCTGCGGAGCGGCTTGCCCTAAGCGGAAAAGCGCAGGCGGAGCGCTTCTCGTGGGATCGCTCTGCGGAACAATTGATGCAAATCTATCGAAGATTGGGAGAATAACGCGTGGTGGAACTCTATCCCATTCTGCTGAAGCCCTACTATCGGGATTACCTTTGGGGCGGCTGCAGACTGCGAAAAGAATTCGGTAAGAGCGACGGACCAAACCCAACCGCGGAAAGCTGGGAGTTGGTCTGCCGGCAGGACGCGCAATCCATCGTGCAAAACGGGTCCCTGATCGATCGCACCCTGCATGATCTACGGCAGATCGACGCCGATCTCTTCTGGGGTATGGATTGCGAGAAGGACACATTTCCGATTCTTGTCAAACTCATCGACGCCAAGCGCGACCTCTCCATTCAGGTGCATCCCTCCGAGGAGACGGCGCTCTCCCAGTTCGGCGAACAGGGCAAGGCGGAGATGTGGTACGTGGTGGACTGCCTGCCCCACTCGTATATCTACTATGGATTTTCCGAACAAATCGACGAGGACGAGCTGATCCGCCGCGTGCACGATGGCAGCATCTGCGACGTTTTAAACAACGTTTTCGTGGAACGAGGGGATGTTTTCTATATTTTGCCGGGGATGATTCATGCCATCGGCAGCGGAATCGTGATGGCGGAAATCCAGCAAAACTCCGATACGACGTTTCGAATTTATGACTATTTGCGTCTGGATGCAAGCGGCGAAATGCGGCCGTTGCATTTACAAAGGGCGAAAACTGTTATAGACTATACTCCTGTTATACCAACCGAATGCAGGGTAAACAGTGGCGCGGTGTTCGACGGATACACGATGACAAAGATGTTTTCCTGCGAGTATTTCCGCGCGTATCGCTTTGAAATCCGCAGCAGTGTTTCGCTGTTTACCGACGGCAAGAGCTTTCACCACCTGCTGTTTGTCGAAGGCAGCGGTATTGTACGCTTTGCGGGCGGTGAGGCTGCGTTTCACAAGGGGGATTCCTTCTTCATTCCGGCGGCGCTGGGCGACTATACGGTGGAAGGCGTCTGCAAGATGCTGCTCTCGCACGTGTAAAATAATGTACATTCGCGTGTAAGGCTTCGGCGCACTGTGCCGTAGTCACGCGCGGATAGTAAGGGGATAATCACATGAAGACGACGGCGTTGATCATGGCTGGCGGCCGGGGCGAGCGCTTCTGGCCCAAAAGCAGAAAGAACCTGCCCAAGCAGTTTCTCTCGCTGACAAACGACGGAAAGACGATGATCCAGCTGACGGCAGAGCGGATTCTTCCTCTGGTCGCAATGGAGGATATCTACATTGCAACCAACGAGAACTACCGCGATCTGGTGAAAGCGCAGCTGCCGAACCTGCCGGAGCAGAACATCCTTTGCGAGCCGGTCGGGCGCAACACGGCGCCCTGCATCGGCCTGGGCGCGATGCATATCAGCACCAAGTATGACGACGCGATGATGATCGTGCTGCCGTCCGACCACCTGATCAAGCAGAAGACGCTCTTTCTCAAGACCCTTCGCAATGCTTGCCAGGTCGCGGAAGAAAACAGCAATCTGGTCACCATCGGCATTACGCCGGACTATCCCGAAACGGGCTACGGCTATATCTGCTACGATGAAGCCGTCAGTATCGGTCAGTCATATAAAGTGGCTCAGTTCGTCGAGAAACCGGATCTGGAGACGGCAAAGTCGTATCTGGAGAGCGGGCAATACCTCTGGAACAGCGGCATGTTCATCTGGAAAGTCTCCTCAATCCTCGAAAAGATGGAGCAGCTCATGCCGGAGATGTATGCGGGGCTTGTCGCGAACAAGGATGCGATCGGCACCGAGCACGTGAACAGCGTTCTTGCCAACGAGTTTGCAATGATGCGCTCCATCTCCATCGATTACGGCATTCTGGAACATGCGGACGATATCTACACCGTCCCGAGTTCGTTTGGCTGGGACGACGTCGGCTCCTGGCTCGCGCTCGCGCGGATCAATCCCACCAACGAGTATGGCAACGTACTCATGGGGAACCTGATCGCGGTCGATACAAAGAACTGTATCGTACAGGGCGGAGACAAGCTCATCGCGACGGTCGGCGTTCAGAATCTGATCGTCGTGGATACGCCGGACGCGATTTTGATCTGTCAGAAGGAAAACGCCGAGGACATTAAGAAAGTGCTGGAAAACCTGCGCATCTGTAACAGGATCGAATACATTTAAGCGCGCAGGAACATCCGCGACTTTTGAATCGGATCGCTTGAATCAAAAGCAATCAATTGGGAAAAGGGGAAGTATTATGAAACGTGCATTGATCACTGGCATCACCGGGCAGGATGGCTCTTACCTGGCGGAGCTTTTATTGGAAAAAGGATATGAAGTACACGGCATCACCAGAAGAGCGTCGTTGCCCAATACCAACCGCATCGAGACCATCTTAAACCGGATCACGCTCCACGACGGTGACCTCAGCGACACCTCCAGCATGCTTCGCATTATGCAGATCGTACGCCCTGACGAAGTCTATAACCTCGCGGCGCAGAGCCACGTGCAGGTGAGCTTCGATGTGCCGGAATACTCCGGCGATGTCGACGCGCTGGGCGTTGTTCGCCTGCTGGAGGCGATCCGCATTCTCGGTCTTGAGAAGACCTGCCGTTTCTATCAGGCGTCCACCTCCGAACTCTACGGCAAGGTGGAGGAAGTTCCTCAGAAGGAGACCACGCCGTTTCATCCCTACAGCCCCTATGCAATCGCCAAGCAGTATGCTTACTGGATGGTGAAGGAGTACCGTGAGGCGTATGGCATGTTCGCGGTCAACGGCATTCTCTTCAATCACGAGTCTGAGCGCAGAGGCGAAAACTTCGTGACGCGGAAGATCACCCGTGCGGCAGCCAGAATCTCCTGCGGCCTGCAGGACAAACTCCAGCTGGGCAATCTGGACAGCAAGCGCGACTGGGGATATGCCAAAGACTACGTCGAGTGCATGTGGCTGATGCTGCAGCACGACGTACCGGAAGATTTTGTCATCGCGACCGGTGTTCAGCACACCGTGCGCGAGTTTACGGCGCTGGCGTTTGCGCACGATGGCATCCAACTTCGCTGGGAGGGTAAAGGTCTGGACGAGAAGGGCATCGACACAAAGACCGGCCGCGTGCTGGTCGAGGTCAACAAGGCCTGGTTCCGCCCGACGGACGTGGATAACCTCTGGGGCGATCCCACCAAGGCGCGCACCGTGCTGCATTGGAATCCTTTGAAAACCTCCTATGAGCAGCTTTGTCAGATCATGGCAGAGTATGACTTGCAGCTGGCGAAAAAGGAATTGGCAGGCGTAAAATGAAGGCGCTCATCACCGGTAGCCGCGGCTTTGTCGGCGGATATCTGCGCCGGGAGCTGGAACAGCATGGCTATACTGTGATCGGCCTCGACATTGCGACGGATGATCAAACGATTGCCGCGGATATTTGCAATGCGGAGCAGATGCGCGAGGTGCTGCGCCATACGCTTCCGGACGTGATCTTTCACCTCGCGGGGCAGGCGAACGTTGCGTTGTCATGGCAGATTCCGCAGAGAACGTTTGAACTCAACGTTCTCGGCATGATCAATCTCTTAGAGGCGGTTCGTCTGGAAAAGCCTTCGGCTAAGATCGTCGGGATCGGTTCGTCGGACCAATACGGCAATCTGGGTGAGGCGGGCAGAAACGTCACGGAAGAAACGCAGATGCGTCCGCAGACGCCGTATGCCGTCTCCAAGAGGACACAGGAAGAGATCGCCGCGGTTTACTGCCGCGCATACGGCATGCATATCTGCATGACGCGCTCCTTCAACCATGCAGGCGCGGGGCAAAAGCGCGGATTTCTGATTCCCGACTTTGCCAGTGGTATTGCACAGGTGGAGAGTGGTCAGGCAGAGTATCTGTCGGTGGGAAACCTGAATGCACAGCGCGACTTTACGCATGTGAAGGACGTCGTACGCGCCTATCGCCTGCTTGCGGAAACGGGCAGGAGCGGTGAGGTGTACAACATCGGCTCACAAACGGTCTACAGTGCGCAGGAGATCTTAGATCGGCTTCTTGCCATGGCAACACGCGAAATACCCGTGCGTCAGGACCCGGCCAAGATGCGCCCGAGCGATACGCCGGTCATCTGCTGCGATCACGGCAAGCTCACGCGGGATACTGGCTGGATGCCCGAGATCAAGATGGATGAGATCTTGGCGGAAGTGCTTCAAGAGTGGCGCAATCAACCGCCCGTATAGAGAAGCAAAGAAGAGACACGCAATCGATGCGTTTTTTTGAGAGGGATCAATGCTGGAGAAAATCAAACGATATTCATTTTTATTTTCGGAGCTCGTCAAGCGCGACTTTACGAAGAAGTATAAGCGTACCGTGCTCGGCATGGCGTGGAGCATACTCTCTCCGCTCATGACGCTGGTCATCATGTGGCTGGTGTTCAGCAACTTCTTCG
>JBDKRF010000053.1:0-1956 GCA_039683525.1 Clostridiaceae bacterium | reverse complement strand
CCCGTTTCATACAGTATAACACGCCTTTTCGTGCTCAAATAAACCAAACACTCGTGGCGCTGTGTTCGTTTTTGACGATATACCGCAATCAATTCTAAGTTTTTCCGCCACGTTGGTCAATTGCGTTGGTACAGCCCAGTCTTGTCATGTCAGCGATCATTCGATATAATAGTAAGAAAATAGGAGGATACCATCATGGGTTTTCTGAAAAAGTTATTGGGAATCGGCGTTACCGCAGGTGCCACCGTTGCCGCGGTCAAGGTCGCCGAGCAGGTGAAAGAAAATAATCCGGATGGCGTACAGGATGTCAATGGCGACGGCAAAGTCGACGCAAAAGACTATTTTGAAGAAGTGAAGAAAGCGGCTGTCGAGGTCTATCAGGAAGCGACCGCCTCCATCAAAGAAAAAGCGCCTGAGTTCACGCAGAAGGCAAAGGATACCGCCGAGGACGTCAAGGAAGCTGTCACCAGCGCCGCCGCAACCGTCAAGGAAAAAGCGCCGGAATACGCGGAAAAAGCCAAAGATGCCGTCATTGGCGCGAAGGACGCCGTCGTCAACGCGTTCGACAAGAAGGGCGAAGAGCCGAAGGCATAATCCCGATCGTTTCAACCGAAATAGCAAAACTCCCGTTTTAACAGACGGGAGTTTTTTTGTTGCGTTGATTCGCAAGCTGCAAGTGTGCTTATCCGCGTTGAATAGGAGCAATACATGCGCAGCTTAGCCAAAGATTCCGCGGCTCATGCGCAACACGGCGATTGCGTAGGCGGGTAGCGTTAAGATGCCGTCCTTGAGAGAGACCGTTTCTTCGGTAACTTGCAACGTGTTGCGTAGCTGATAGGAGGAAAAGTTTGTTCCGGAGAGCTTCACCTGCGCTTCACTTGTTCCAATGTTGCAAAGGATCAGTATCGTCTGCGCTTTCCAGGTTTTTGTCACCGCGCAGACAGCGCCGGAGGTCAGATTGGAGACGATCTCCGTTTTGCCGCGCGCAAGCTCCGGGTTATCGTTTCGCATGCGGAGGCCAGCTTTGTAGTAGTTGTAGGTTGAGAGCGGATCGCTTCTCTGCTCGTCCAGCGCGGGAAACTTCTGCGTGACCGCGTCCGCATCCTTTGGCGGATTCGGTGTGCCCGTCCGGTCGGTGTCCGACCAGTGCATCGGCAGGCGCTTGTTCTCGTCCTTTTTGCCGGAGCTGTTCATCCCCAGCTCTTCGCCGTAATAGACAAACGGGCTTCCGTCCATCAGGAGCAATAATCCCGCGGCGAGCTTCATCTTCTGCACGTCGTTGACATACTGCGCGCTCAGGCGTGAGGTATCGTGGTTGCTCAAAAACGGCGCGTCGATATAGTCCGGCAACACCGCGCCATATGTTTCCAGCGCGCGGATGAAAAGCGACGCGAGCCTTTCCCCGCTGCCGCTCTTGATGACGGCGGCGACATTCCCCGTCGCCTGTGCAAGCGGGAAGTCGAAGAAGCTCTGTACCCCGCTTGCGTAATATTTTGCGAGCGTGACCGGATTGGTGTCCCAATCCTCGCACACGAGGACGGCCTTCGGGTTGACCGACAGCACAAACTCGTTGAACCAAGCAAGCGTTTCGATGTTCTTTGCGTGGCTGCCGCTGAAGAATTCCTTCACCGCATCCAGACGGAACCCATCCGCGCCGAGATCGAGCCAGAAGCGCGCAGCGCTTGCCAGCTCTTGCCGAACGGCTTCGTTCTCCAGGGCCAAATCCGGCATTTGATCCCAGAACACGGCTTCGTAATACCAATCGCTTGTACCGACTGGATACCAGCCCGTTGCAACCGCTTTATCCCGCGAAAAATGATAGTAGTTCGCATAGGGGCAAGCAGCGACATCCGGCTGTTGATCCGGTGCGAGGGATTCATAGTACGCGACCGCTTGTTGAAACCACGGATGCTGCGCGGAGGTGTGATTCATCACAAAGTCGATGATGAGCTTGAT
>JBDKRF010000052.1:0-3967 GCA_039683525.1 Clostridiaceae bacterium | reverse complement strand
GCAAAACACTACATATAGGAAGAGTTTGACCCGATAAAGAAAGCGTTTGACAAGCGACGCCATAGCTGATAAAATACTGCGTTGGCGGTTCCTGTTTTTGTGACGAGTGCGCGAAACATGCTGGTTTTGCGGAAGTTTACGAAAAACAAACGCCTGGCTGACCGGATTTTAACAAAAATCAGGTAAGATAGCTTCCGAGCGTCTTCGGAAAACACATTTGGATACAATGTTCCCTACAGGGGTTGCAGGGAGCGGTAATAGAGATAGATAAGTTTGATTTGACTAAGATTGAAGGAGATTATTCATGCCGACCATTAACCAGTTGGTTCGTAAAGGCAGAGAGCAAGTGGAGTATAAATCCACGGCTCCTATTTTAAAGCAGTGCCCGCAGCGCCGCGGTGTTTGCACGGCGGTCCGTACGATGACCCCGAAAAAGCCGAACTCCGCGCTGCGTAAAATTGCCCGTATCCGTCTGACCGACGGCCTTGAGGGCACAGCCTACATCCCCGGCATCGGCCACAACCTGCAGGAGCACTCCGTTGTGCTGATCCGCGGCGGCCGCGTCAAGGACCTCCCGGGTGTTCGTTACCACATCATCCGTGGTGCGCTTGATACCGCGGGCGTTGCCAACCGCAAGCAGAGCCGCTCGCTCTACGGTGCGAAGAAGGTTCAGAAGCAAGCTGCTAAGAAGAAATAAGGGAGGGTCGAAACATGCCAAGAAGAGGATTTATTCCCAAGCGTGAAGTGCTGGCCGACCCGATCTACAACAGCGTGGTCGTGACCAAACTCATCAACCAGGAGATGAACGATGGCAAGCGCGGTGTCGCCCAAAAGGCGGTTTACGATGCGTTTGATTCCATCCGCGAAAAGACCGGCCGTGAGCCGGGCGAAGTCTTTGAGCAGGCGATGAGCAACATCATGCCGGTGCTCGAAGTCAAAGCCCGCCGCGTCGGCGGCGCCACCTATCAGGTGCCGATCGAGATCCGTACAGAGCGTCGCCAGACGCTGGGCCTCCGCTGGCTCGTTTCGTACGCGCGTAAGCGCGGCGAGCGCACCATCAGCGCGCGCCTTGCCGGCGAAATCATGGACGGCGCCAACAGCCAGGGCAACGCCTTCAAAAAGAAGGAAGATACCCACAAGATGGCCGAGGCGAACAAGGCGTTCGCGCACTATCGCTGGTAAGCCGGTCGTCCGCGGCAACGCGGAAAACGGCTTGAGTACGAAGGGATTGTCCCGGTTCATCCACGCGAAAGCGGCATGATCACGGGAAGCAACTAAGGAATCAACAGCCACGGGCCTGCGGTTCGGAGCAGTCAATCCGAACCGCAGACCCGCGCAATACTGTAGGGAACAAATATTTAGGACGAGTAAAGGGAAACGATTTTGCCTAGAGATACTTCACTGGAAAAGACCCGCAATATCGGGATCATGGCGCACATTGACGCAGGAAAAACCACGACGACCGAGCGAATTCTGTACTATACAGGCAAGATTCACAAGATCGGCGAGGTGCATGAAGGCGCAGCCGCCATGGATTATATGATTCAGGAGCAGGAGCGCGGCATCACGATTACGTCCGCCGCGACGACTGCCTATTGGCGTTCGCACCGCATCAACATCATCGACACGCCCGGCCACGTGGACTTCACGATGGAGGTCGAGCGTTCCCTTCGTGTACTTGACGGCGCGGTTGCCGTCTTCTGCGCAAAGGGCGGCGTTGAGCCGCAGTCCGAAACGGTTTGGCGTCAGGCAAGAAAGTACGGCGTGCCGTGCATTGCCTATGTCAACAAGATGGACATCACCGGCGCGAACTTCGATAACGTCTGCATGATGATGCGCGAGCGCCTCGGCGCAAACGCGCTGCCCATCCAGCTGCCCATCGGCGCGGAAGGCGACTTCCGCGGCATCATCGACCTTGTGGCGATGAAGGCAGAGGTGTATTACAACGACGACGGCACGGATGTGCGCGAGGAAGAGATTCCTGCGGACATGCTGCCGCTGGTCAAGGAACAGCGCGCAAAGCTCTTGGACAGCATCATCGAAGAAGATGAGCACCTGATGGAGCGGTATTTCGGCGGTGAATGGTTTACGGCGGAAGAGCTGATTCCCTGCATTCGTAAAGCGACGCTTTCCGGCAGAATCGTGCCCGTCACCTGCGGTACGAGCTACCGCAACAAGGGCGTGCAGCCGCTACTCAACGCGATTGTCGACTATCTGCCGAGTCCTCTGGATATTCCGGCCGCAAAAGGCACGGATAAAGACGGCGAAGGCGAGATCATTGTCGAGCCGCGTGACGACGGCCCGTTTGCGGCGCTGGCGTTTAAGATTCTGTCCGATCCGTACGTCGGCAAGCTTTCGTTCATCCGCGTTTATGGCGGAACGCTCAAGAGCGGTTCCTACATTTACAACGCGAGCAAGAACAAGCGCGAGCGCGTTGGCCGCATCATGATGATGCACGCCGACACACGTACCGAGATTGAAGAAGCGCACGCGGGCGACATCGTGGCGCTGGTTGGCATGAAGGACACTGGAACGGGCGATACGCTCTGTACGGAGAACTACCAATTGCTCCTCGAGAGTATGGACTTCCCCGAACCCGTCATTCAGGTTGCCATCGAGCCCAAGACGAAGGCCGGCCAGGAGAAGATGGGCTTAGCGCTCGTCAAGCTTGCAGAGGAAGATCCGACGTTCCGCACCTACACGGATGCTGACACGGGTCAGACCATCATCGCGGGCATGGGCGAGTTGCATCTGGAAATCATCGTCGATCGTATGATCCGCGAGTTCCATGTGGAAGCGCGCGTGGGTAACCCCCAGGTTTCCTATAAAGAAAGCATCAAGGCCCCCGTCAAAGCGGATTGCCGCTATGTCCGCCAGTCGGGCGGCAGAGGCCAGTACGGCCATTGCGTCATCGAGCTTGCTCCGCGTGAACCGGGAGCCGGTTACGAGTTTGTCGACAAGATCGTCGGCGGCGCGATTCCGAGAGAATACATCCCCGCGGTTGACAAGGGCATGCGCGAAGCGCTCAAGAGCGGTAAACTCGGCGGCTACGAAGTGGTCGACGTGCAGGCAACGCTGCTGGATGGCTCCTATCACGAGGTCGACTCCTCCGAAATGGCGTTTACCATTGCGGGTTCGCTCGCGATCAAGGAAGCGCTGGAGAAGGCGCAGTGCGCACTGCTCGAGCCGATGATGAAGGTAGAAGTGCTCGTGCCGGAAGATTACCTTGGCGACGTGATGGGCAACATCACCTCCCGCCGCGGTAAGCTCAGCGGCATGGAGACCCGCCAGAACGTTCAGGTGATTGATGCTTTAGTGCCGCTCTCCGAGATGTTCGGCTACGCAACCGACCTTCGCAGCCGCACGCAGGGACGCGGAACCTTCACGATGCAGTTTGCGCATTACGAAGAAGTTCCGAGGTCGATTGCGGAAAACGTTGTTGGCAAGAAGGAATACAAGCTGTAATGACAAGCCTCTGCCAGAAACGGCGGATGCAAGATAAGCGTTACTCAAACGATTGATTTAGAAAAGAGGAGATTTTTATGGCAAAGGCAAAATTCGAACGCACGAAGCCGCACGTAAACGTAGGCACGATTGGCCACGTTGACCACGGCAAGACGACGCTGACGGCGGCGATCACGATGGCGCTGTCCCAGCAGGGCGAAGCGAAGGCGATGCGCTACGACGAAATCGACAAGGCGCCGGAAGAAAAGGCTCGTGGAATCACGATTAACACCGCGCACGTTGAGTATGAGACGAAGTCGCGCCACTATGCGCACGTCGACTGCCCAGGCCACGCGGACTATGTTAAGAACATGATCACCGGTGCCGCCCAGATGGACGGCGCGATCCTGGTCGTGAGCGCGGCGGACGGCCCGATGCCCCAGACCCGTGAGCACATCCTGCTTGCGCGTCAGGTCGGCGTGCCGTACATCATCGTGTTCATGAACAAGACGGATCAAGTTGA
>JBDKRF010000051.1:0-6882 GCA_039683525.1 Clostridiaceae bacterium | reverse complement strand
ACGTGATACGATATATCGGTTACCGTAATAGCATTGTATCGTCTGCCGATATAGTTGTCAAGAGCATTTTTTTATTAAATTTTTGGAATAGATCGGAACAGAAAAACGCTGAGGCATTATGCCTCAGCGTTTATTGATGCGTTTTGTGCGCGAGTGTTATTACTCCGTATACGGAAGCAGCGCGACCGCCTGCATGATCGGCGGCGAGCTCATGGCCGCAATGCCGTTGGTCACGGCGCAGACCTTCAGCCCTTCGACAAGATCTTTTCCGGTCAGGCCTTCCAGCGCAAACATATGCACCGTGAGCGTGATGGTGTTGCTCAGGTCGTCCTTTTTCTCCTGTCCGAGCGGGAGAAGAGAGATGCTGTAGCCGTCCTTGCCCGGGGTTACGCTGAGGATGGTGCCGTTTTGCACGATGCCTTCGCTGTAGCTCGCGATCACGGTGATGCTGCTCGCTGTGCCCTGCGCGGGGAGGGAGCGGGTGAGCATGCCGCTGTAGTGCACTTCGACAAATGCGCCTTGCACCAGCGTGTCGCCAAGCTCCTTCTTGATGCTGTCGCTGACGTGGAAGAGAATACTCGCCTGTCCGTAGTTATGGCCGGCCACCTGTGTGACCAGAATGTCGCCATTCTCCGAAATGCTGGTGACTTCTCCGCGATAGATCAAATCGGTATTTGCTGCGCTAGGCGCGCAAGCAGTCAGCAAAAATGCTCCCGCAAGTACGAGTGCACCCAGCGTGAAAAACTTCTTCATGATTGTGTTCCTCCTTGTATGCATGGTTCGATTTTTTTGTTACTTACACCTATAATACTCCGTAGTAGGAGCAAAGGTTGCGTGCACAGATAAAAATGAGTATAATAATGATTCGTATTGGGTAAAACAGCCGAAATACGCGAAAATTTCGCGCGGAGGACATACCATGGAGCAAAAGCAACGCACATCCACCTGGAAATCAATCTATCCGATTTGCCTGCTGTTTGCGGCCGTGTTCCTGCTGCTCTGCACAAAGAGCTCTCCGCTCTATCCGCTCAACGAATGGGTGGACGCGAATATCTACTTCACCATCGGCAAAGGCATGATGCACGGCTATGTGCCGTATCTCAATCTCTACGATCAAAAAGGGCCGGTCGCGTTCCTGCTCTTCGGACTGGCATCGCTGGTTTCGGGAACATCTTTCCTTGGTGTTTATGTTCTAGAAACGATCGCATTTTCCTTCTTTCTCTATGCGGCGTACCGTATTGTCGCGCTTTATACCGAGAAGTTTGCGCTACTCGCGCTGCCGGTTCTCTCCGCGTTTATCCTCGGCAGCCTGAGCTTTTCGCACGGCGGCAGTCTGGAAGAGCTGATGATGCCGCTGTTTGCCTGGTCGCTTTACGACACACTGCGCTATTTTAAAGAGAGCTACCCGGCAAAGCCCGCACCGCTTGGCATGATCGTGCGAAACGCGCTGTTTGCGGGCGTGATGCTCTTTGGCAAGTTTACGTTTCTCGCGTTCTACATCGTATGGATGGGCGTGCTCGCAGTTTCGCAGCTCATGGCAAAGCACGTCAAGCGCGCGTTTTCGGCAAGCGCCCTGTTCATTCTTGTGATGTTTTCCGTCGGCATTCCGTTTGTCATCTACTTTGGCGTCAACGGCGCGCTGAACGATTTCTTCCATTATTATTTCTATATGAACATGTTCGGCTACTCGATAACGGATGAATCCTCGATTTTGAGCGTCATCTTCATCATCATCAAGAGTTGCGGCGCGTTCTCCTATCGCAACCCGCAGATTGCGCTGTTGATTGCAGGAGGAATCCTCTGGTTCCTGCTGCAAAAGCGGGATCAGGTGCGCGTGATCGAGAAGATCAACGTGCTGCTCATGGCGGGGTTGCTCGCCTGCGCGATCTATATGGGCGGGCAGGGGTTCCGCTATTACGGGCTGGTGCTCACGCCGTTCATGGCGCTGGGGTTTGTGCCGGTCTTCCGCTGGCTGGAGAAGAAGGAACATCTACTCGGCGGGAAAGCATGGGTTCGCCGCGCGGTGTTTGCCGGATTCTCACTGCTGATGCTTGCGTTTGCGCTGCTCATCTCGGATAACCGCTATATGCTCTCGATCAAGCGTGAGGATACCCCGCAGGTGCATTTTGCCACCATCATGCGAGAGAAAAAGACCGAGGACGAGATTACGCTGTTTTGCTACCAGTGCCCCGACGCGGGGTTCTACCTCGCGGCAAATATCATTCCGCAGTATCGCTTCTTCGCGCGGGTCAACGTAGACCTGCCCGAACTCAAACAGGCGCAGAGCGATTATATTGCCGAGCGCAGCGCGGAGTTTCTTGTGACCCGCAATCTGGAGATTTCTCCGGAGGGATATACACTCATTCAAACCCAGACATTCTGGAGCGAAGGACAAAATGACACATTCCGATTATACCAGCGCGTCAACTGAACGCGCACTGATGAAAACCCGTATCCGCGGCTTGATTGCCGTGCTGCTTGTGCTCGCGTTATCGCTGACGCTGTTCGGGTGCGGCCTGTTTAAAGACCGCTCCTTGACCACGCTGACTATTGACGATGCGGCGCAGATCGACGCGGAAGATCTCGTGAAGTATGAAGATCTGCAGGAGCTCGATATCCGCAAAGCCGACATCACGGTGGATCAATACGCCGCACTGCAAAGTGCGCTGCCGAATTGCAGCATCCACTGGAGCGTTCCGATCATGGATCAGCGCTTTGACAACCAGGTGACGCAGCTCGCTCTGCCCGCCAGCACCGATGCAGCCGCGCTGGATTTATTGCGCTATTTCCCGAACCTCACGACGGTGGATGCGCTGAGCTGTACGTGTTATGACGCGCTCATGAGCAAGAGCCTTGAGCGAAAGGATATCACGTTTACCTGGCAAGTGCAGATTGGCGACGTGACGCTGCTCAACACCGACACCACGCTGGATCTCTCCACTAAGACGCTCGATGCGCAGGCGCTCATGCAGAACATCTATTATCTGCCGGCGCTGACCTCGGTGGACATCACGGATACCAACATTGGCGCGGAGGATGGCGCAGCGCTGGAAGCGCGCTACCCCAACATCCTGTTCCTGCGCACGATCGATCTCTTCGGCGTAAAAGCGAACACGGATGTGACCGCGCTCGATTTGACGAAGGCGACGGTAACGGACGATACCCAGCTTGTCGATGCGCTCGCCTCTCTAAAAAACCTGACGAGCTGTGACCTGACGGGTCAAACGGTTTCGTTTGAGACGATGGACGCGCTCAAGGAGCGTTATCCGCTCGTGACGTTCTCGTTCTCGTTTATGCTCTTTGGGCAGCAGTGTACACCGGATACGACGGAGATCAATCTGCAAGGGCAGACGTTTACGAGCCCGGATGAGGTTGCTGCGGGCTTAAGCCATATGCCAAATCTGACCCTGTGCGATCTATGCGGAACGGGGCTGACGAACGAGCAGATGGTTCAGCTGCAAACGCAGTTCCCCACGGTGAAGTTTGTCTGGTATGTGCAGATTGGCGCGTGGCAGCTGCGTACGGACATCGAAGCCTTCACCACGCAGAACCGCAAAGATTTCCCCAACAACGTGGCGACGTTTACCAAGGATGGCAACACCAAGTTGACGGACGAGGATGTCGCGGGGCTTGCTTACTGCACCGACCTTGTGTACCTCGATCTATCCGGCAGCAAGCTGACCGACATCTCGTTTGTCAAGAGTATGCCAAAGCTGCGGTTGCTTTGCCTTGGCAACAACAAGATAACGGATATCTCCGCGCTGTCGGCACTCACCGAGCTGGAATATCTGGAAATCTACACCAACGCGATTGCGGATCAATCACCGCTGGCGGGACTAACGAAGCTGACGCACCTGAACTTGGCGCGGACTGGAATCCCCGATATTACGATGCTCAGCGGCATGAAGCAGCTCAAGCTGCTCTATATTATGAACAACAACAAGATCACGAAGGACGATGTTGCGAAGTTAACCGAAGCGCTGCCGGACTGCGTGATCGTCTCTCGCGGTTCCAACCCGATTGCCGGAGACTGGCATAAAGCGGAGCTTTACCACACGTTTGAGGTAGCGACCGGACTTGCGGAGCCGGATGTGACGCCGACGCCGGAACCCTCCGCCAGCGCCGATCCTTCGGCCTCGCCAACACCGATGCCGTCTATATCTCCGAAGGGGTAAGACAAATCCTGCCGCGCGGCGGAAACAATAGAATAAGCGAGGAGCTGTCCAAATTTGAACAGCTCCTTTTTTGATTGAAATTTTAAGTTTACCGGGTGCGACTCTCTAGCGTGACCGTGATGTTGCCGCGCGTCGCATGCGAGTAGGGGCAAACCTGGTGCGCTTCCTGCGTGATGCTCTCGGCAAGAGCGGCATCGTCGGTGTCAATGATGGCGACAAGGTTGACCTCCAGCTGGAAGTTTCTTGCGTCGTTGCGGCCGATGCCGACGGTCGCCTGCACATCCGGCGCGGGCAGATTCAGCCTGCGCACGCGGATGACGTGCTGCAGCGCGCTGCCAAAGCAGGCGGCGTAGCCCGCAGCAAAGAGCTGCTCCGGATTGACGCCATCCAGCTTTTTCCCGCCCAGACCGGCAGGCAAAGCCATCTCAAAATCGATTGGGCTATTTTCCACACGGACATGGCCGTCACGGCCGCCAGTGGAGTATGCTGTCGTTTTATAATCAATGTTCATACAAGCACCTCTTTCTTCTTTATAGTTTGATTATACTGCGTTCCATCCAAACGGATTATGACTTACTCACATAGTGAGCGCAAACAAGTTCGCGCATGATTCATAAAAACGAGAGTATCTCAGCCGATCACGGCGCGCACCGAAAGCCCCAGCGCATTGATCACATGGCGAATATGGATGTTCATGGCGCTCTTGGCGCCCGCGGCATCCCGGAGACGCAAGAAGCCGATCATGTCCCGGTTGTCGTAGATGACGATGTTCTTGAGCCCTTCGATGTTGTCCGTCATCTCCATGGCCTCGTTGACCGCGGCGTTGATGATCGGAAACATGCGAATGATGAACTCGTTGTGCGAGGCCGCGGCGATCATCTCGTGAAAGCGCTGATCCTCGTCCGGCCAGTTGCCGTCCGAGCGAACCAACCCTTCAACGAGCTTCGCCTGGTCAAAGATGCGCTGCAGCTCCTCGTCCGTTGCGCGAAGGCACGCAAGCAGGATACACTGCGGCTCAAACATCAATCGGATTTCATACATATCCCCAAGACGGGCATGGCTCAGCGCGCCCATGTCGTATTTGTGAAACATCGACAAATCTTCACTGATAAACGTGCCGCGCCCGCGCTGTACGCTTAAGATTCCCTGCGCAATCAAATAATGCACCGCCTCGCGCAGCGTCGTGCGGCTCACGCCGAGGCTCTGCGAGAGCTCGTTTTCGTTTGGCAGCTTATCGCCCGCGGAAAACTTCTTTTGCAGCACGATCATGTTATAGAGCTCGGTTGCCGTGCGTTCGGAGAGGCTTTTGTTATCGCCGGACATGGAAAAACACCTTCTTTGTAGATGATGGAGCAAGGGATTGCGACGGTTCTGTTTCGCACTTCTGTGCATCAAAGTGAGTTGCACACATCATACATCATATATTTTCGTCTTACAAGTGATCGGGCCCCGTCCCGCCTTGACATCATACAAATGATTTAGTAGTATGATGTCGTATCAGGGCATCATACATCGTACAACGCGATGCGACATACGACACATCTTTGCGTCTATCACAGACGATCAAACCGACTGATCCATTCCCTTGACCGGCAAACGAAAGGAATCATCGAGAGATGAAACTTCGAATTCTCGCGATCAATCCCGGCTCCTCTACGACAAAACTCGCGGTATACGAGAACGAAACGCCTCTATTTGAAGAGACGATTGAGCACAACGGCAGCGCGATTGCCTACAGCGCAGACCCGGAGGGTGCGCTGGAGTTTCGCATGCGGCATATTCTCGCCGCGATGACGGCGCATGGCGTAAGCATGGATTCGCTGGACGCGGTTGTCGGGCGCGGGGGACTGCTTCGCCCGATCCCCGGCGGAGTGTATGCGGTCAACGAGCGGATGCTTGCCGATCTGAAGAGCGCGAAATACGGCGATCACGCGTCCAACATGGGTGGGATGCTTGCCGACACTATCGGAAAAACGTACAACATCCCTGCTTTTATCGCGGACTCGGTCGTGACCGACGAGCTTTGCCCGCTGGCACGGTTCTCAGGACACCCGCAGATCAATCGCACCTCCGTATTCCACGCGCTGAACCAAAAGGCGAAGGCGCGCCGGTATTGCGCAGAGCGGGGGCTCAGGTATACAGAAGTGAACCTCATCATCGCGCATATCGGCGGCGGCGTAACCGTCGGTGCGCACGAAAAAGGCCAAGTGGTCGACGTCAACGACGGCTTGGGCGGAGAAGGTCCGTACAGCGCACAGCGCTGCGGCGGCTTGCCGACCAACGCCGTACTTCGGTTTTTAGAGCAGGAGAAGGTCCCGGCAACAGAGCTGCTGCGTCGGTTTAACACGCGAGGCGGGCTCTTGGGGTATCTCGGCACGGACGACGGAAAAGAAATCAGCCGCCGCGCGCAGAGCGGGGATGAAACCGCGCACCTTGTCTACGAGGGCATGGCGTATCAGGTTGCAAAAGAGATCGGCGCTTGCGCCGCGGTATTGCGCGGAGACGTTAACGCGATCATCCTCACCGGCGGGTTTGCGCGGGATAGGATGTTCACGGGCTGGATTGCCGAGCGCACGCGTTTTATCGCCGAAATCGTGGTGATGCCCGGCGAGGATGAGCAGCAGGCGCTCTGCGCCGCAGCCCTTCGCGTGTTATTGGAACAGGAGCAGGCGCTCCAGTATTAATAGTGCTGCGATCAAAAACGAAA
>JBDKRF010000050.1:0-10577 GCA_039683525.1 Clostridiaceae bacterium | reverse complement strand
CACCTGGGAGAGGCCATCGAAGCGCAGAACGAGGGCGAATTTGCCGTATTTCGCTTTACGGTTACATTATCCGATCAAGTGTGAACAAACAAAAAACGAGTTGAAAACAAGCGATGATAACCGGAAGAAACAATGCTGTCAACATTGTTTCTTCTCTTTTTTCGTGGTATATTTGGTTGAGCGCAGAAGCGTATATATTTCCTGCGCAATGGAAGTAATCAAGCAACACACTAACGGAGGAAATCCCTGATGGAACGCAACGTATACGATGTTTTGGACGAACGCGGGTTTTTAAAGCAGTGCTCGCATCCCGAAGAGCTGCGCGAGCTGCTCGGCAAAGAGAAGGTCACCTTCTATATTGGTTTTGACCCGACGGCAGACAGCCTCCACATCGGCCATTACGTGCAACTCATGTCGATGGCACATATGCAGCGCGCGGGGCACAGACCCATCGCGCTTTTGGGCAACGGCACGGCGTTTATCGGGGACCCTTCCGGTAAGACGGATATGCGCACGCTGATGAGCAGAGAGCAGCTCTCGCACAACGCGGCCTGCTTTCAGAAGCAGATGTCCCGCCTGCTGGACTTTTCGGAAGGCGGCGCGCAGATTGTCTACAACGGAGACTGGCTCTATCCGCTGAACTTCCTCGACTTCATGCGTGACATCGGAGTCTATTTCTCCGTCAATCGCATGCTTGCCGCGGACTGCTATAAAAATCGCCTTGAGCGCGGGCTTACCTTCTTTGAGATGGGCTACATGCTCATGCAGGGCTATGACTTCTTAGAGCTCAACCGCCGCCACAACTGCGTCATGCAGATGGGTGGAGACGATCAATGGAGCAACATCCTCGGCGGCGCAGACCTCATTCGCCGCAAGGAGCAAAAGCCTGCCTACGCGCTCACCACGGCGCTCTTGACCACGAGCGACGGCAAGAAGATGGGCAAGACCGAAAAAGGCGCTGTCTGGCTCGACAAAGAGAAATGTAGCGTGTACGACTTCTACCAATACTGGCGCAACGTTGGCGACGAGGACGTGAAGATGTGCCTCTCGCTATTAACGTTCCTCCCGATGGAAGAAGTCAACCGCTTGGGTTCGTTGCCCGGCGAACAGATCAACGAAGCAAAACGCATTCTTGCCTACACGCTCACCGCGCAGGTGCATGGCGAAGAAGAGGCGAAGATTGCGCAGACCGCAGCCGAGAGCCTGTTTGCGGGCGGCAACGATCTGAGCAACATCCCTTCCTGCGAACTCACGCAGGCGATGATTGAGGAAAGCGGGCTGCGCATTCCCGACTTATTGGTGTTCAGCAAGCTCGCGAGCAGTAAGAGCGACGCGCGCAGGTTGATTGAAGGCGGCGGCGTATTCGTCGGCGATGACAAAATAACCACTCCTTCCATAGCGCTGACGGTGGCGCAGATTGAAGGGGAAGGCGTGATCCTTCGGAAGGGGAAGAAGAGCTATTGCCGGATTCGCAAAGCTTAAGGCCGTATCAAACGATTCGTCGAGCCGGAGAGAGCGAGATTGTTATCAGCAAATCCCGCTTTCTCGGCTTTTGCATACCGGTCTCCAGCGAGGCGGAGGCACAGGAAGCACTCGCACGGATTCGAAAGCGCCATTATGATGCGCGGCACTGCTGCTACGCTTTTCGGCTTCAGCAAGGTGGAATCGCGCGATCCTCGGACGACGGGGAACCCTCCGGCACGGCGGGCGCGCCGATTCTGGCGGCACTCACCGGCGCGGGCGTTGAAAACGTTCTCTGCGCGGTGGTGCGCTACTTTGGCGGCGTATTGCTCGGCACGGGCGGTC
The DNA here is from genome assembly GCA_039683525.1 of Clostridiaceae bacterium. Classification (GTDB taxonomy): domain Bacteria; phylum Bacillota; class Clostridia; order Christensenellales; family CAG-138; genus UBA7703. The sequence goes on along the minus strand of JBDKRF010000050.1, from coordinate 8,771 downwards.
TCGTCCGCGCGTATGGAAAGACGGCAAGCGACGCGCTGCAGGCGGCAGAAGTTGTCTCGATTCGCGTTTGCGAGAGGATATCGGTTGCGGTGTCCTATGCATCGTATCAGCTCATCGAGCCGATGATCCGGCAAAAAGGATACCCCAGCGAGGCGGAGTTTACCGATCAGGTAACCTTGAAGCTGACGCTTCCCGCCGAGGAAGCAGAGACGCTTATGAATAGTCTCATCGACAAGACAGACGGTGCGGCAAAGATTGCGCGGCTAGGTCAATCGCTGGAAGCATACAGTTCCACACAGGCGGGCTAACTGTAGAGGAAGCCACGCAAGAGAGAACGATGAATTTCAGGAAAAGGAGAACAGAGATGCAGCTAAAAAAGCTTGGTCGCGCTTGGATCAGCAGACTCGTTGGCGCGGCTTTTGCGTTCATCTGTTTCTTTTCTTTTCTCCCGACGGCACATGCTGACGAAGCGAGAATCAACATCACCGCGAATCCAACGGAGTTGGTAGATACGGGGATGGTAACGTTCACCTTCGAGATCGCCAACTACAACGCCGACTATCCCATGACGGACGTGGCGATCACCTACAGCGGCACGGTGTACGATGTGTTGCACGGTGCGCAGATAGCGCCAAGCGGAAGCGCGCGGGATATTACGCTGAACCTGAACGTTACGCAGAGCCAACTGGGAAAGCCGATTACGTTTCTCGTTACTTGGACGCGAAACGGCGAACCCATGAGTCAGGAAGCGCAGTATACCATCGCACAGGCAGACAATCCCATCATCACGGTGACGCGGACTGCCGACAAGACCAACGCAAAGCCAGGCGAAAAGGTAGTCATCACCTACACGATCAAGAACACGACCAAGTTCGATATGACCGACATTACGCTGATCGATGAGAACATCAGCGATCAGGCTATCTTTCAAAACGAGACGCTGCGCGCAAGCAGAACGATGTCCTACGACTTTCCCTACACGATGGGAGACCAGAGCGTAACGAGCGCACCGGTCGTGACCTATACCGTCAACGGCAAAGCAAAATCGTTTTCTTCCATCGATCCGCAGGAGCTTACGATGGTGCTTATTCAGCTGGACATGAAGGTACAGGCGGGCACGCCGACCTCAAATGGAGTTACGTTTACCATTGACGTGACCAACACGGGGACTCAGGCAATCAGCAACATCACCATCGCAGACGAACGGGCAACCCTCGTCAATACGACGCCGTTTGCGCTCAATCCCGGCGAACACATGAGCTTTTCCTACATCGTCGTGCCGCTGATGACGGAGCCGCTGAGAAACGTTCAGTTTCAGCTCGCAGGCGTCGACCCATTTTCGAACCCCTATGAGCTCAAGCCCGCGGACATCTACGAGGTGTATCCCTATGTGGATGCGTCTCAGATCAATGTCACCGTGCGCGCGGAGACCATCACAGCATGGACGCAACAGAGCGGTAAAGTCAGCGCACATATCGTGATCACCAACCACAGCTCGGTTGAGCTGACCAACATCACGATTTCAGAATCCACGCTGGGCGTTGTAAAAAACTATGATATTTTACCTGCCGGTGAGACAGCGTTTGACCAGGAGTTTCAGCTCGGGTCGCCGCGCAATCTCAACTTCACGGTAAAAGGATATGACCCCACCGGAACGAATCGTGTGCTGGCAAACTGTGTAATGCCGATTGCGTACGGCACCGAGACGACGCCGGAAGTAACCGCAACTCCGGCCCAAGTCGGAGGATCGAACTTCTCCATATTCGGTGGCATCAGCAACGGCATCACCAAGATTTTGATCGTTCTCGGTGTGCTGATGGTGCTTGCGTTCACTATTTTGATTGCGCTGACCGTTATGGAGCGATCCCGCATACCACGCAGCTTTCAGGAGGATGAGGAAGACGACGTCTTCGACGCTCCTCACGAGCGCTACCATGCGCAGCCCGCGTATCATGATGCGCCGGATCCGGAGGAGATTAGCTATACCAAGCGAATGTTTGCGATCAGGGACGAGGAAGCGTATGCGCCCAAGCAGGAGCCGATTCGCTTGCCCGCGCCGCCTGTGAAACCCTCGGAGCAGCCGCATGTGATCTTTGCCCCGCCGCCGCGCACGACGGAGAGAACGCCTCCGCGGCAAACGGAACCGACGATCGAGCATAAGCCGGAGCCGGCAGCGCACATACAACCGGAGATGTATCAGACGCGGCAAGCGCAGAACGAAACAACCCATGCGGATCAGCTTGCGCAACACTTGGTCAATACGGCGCGAACGCGCTATAGCGAGGCGCAGAGCAGCGCAGCCTATCGCCCGGTCAGCGCCGACGTGAAGGTTTACGAACCACAGCAGAAGAGAGCGCAGACGCGGGTTGCAACGCCGCGTGTGTTTGACTACAAGCAACAGGCAAAGGCACAGCCCGCGCAGAAGCAAACAGTGACACACATACGCAAGAACAGCTATGACCAAAGGGACGACGAGGAGTAACGTTGCCGTGTTTCAAGGATTAAACGAAGATACCTACCAGTTCTTCTGGGAGATTGCGTTTAACAACGAGCAGTCTTTCTATGAAGCAAACAAGGAACGATATAAGAAGAATGTCTACGAGCCGCTGAAGGAGCTCGCAATTGCGTTGACGCCGATTGCACAGGAGATCGACCCGGACTTCAACATCCGACCTTCTTCCGTCATCTCTCGCATTCGGCGGGATACACGCTTTACGCACGACAAGACGATGTTTCGTGATCACGCCTGGCTTGGCTTTCGTAGACCCGGCGGTATGCTGAGCGAGAGCCTGGTCGTCTATACGGAGTTTGAGCGCGAAGGCTATGGCTACGGCATGGGTATGTATGGTTCAAACCCTGCGCTGATGCGCGAGATTCGCCCACGCATACTCGCAAAGCCACAGAAGTTTCTTTCGCTGGTGACAGACCCTGCGTTTACGGCGCGGTTTGAGGTGATGGGCGACTCCTTCCAGCGACCGAAGTTTAAGGATGCGCCGGAGGGCGTTTTACCCTATCTCAACCGAAAAGGACTGTCGTTCTGCTTCTCTTCGCCGAACCTGAAAAAGACACTTTTGCCGGAGATTGCAGACGAAATCATCGAAGGATTTACGCTTTTAAAGCCCGTCTATCGCCTGCTGATGGGATTGGACGACGGACGGTAATAGAAAGAAAGCATCAGAGTAAAAGTTAACAGAGGGAGGATTCAACGATATGGAAATGTTCATCGATCAGAAACCTGACAAGAAGGCGACCTACTCCGGCATTATGGTTGTGCTCGTGCTGTTGTTTGTGCTTGGCCTCGTGCTGACGCTCTCGTCCGCCAGCATCGGCCAGTCCACCGCAAGCGCGGAACTCACGAAGAACGGCGGCAGCATGGATACCGCGATGTATCAGTACATCATGACCAGTACTGCGGAGAGCTATCGCCTTGTTGGCGCAATTCTCGCCATCATCTCCGGCGTTGGCGCGCTGATGGCAGGGTTTGCTGAGTACAAAAGCAAAAAATCTTAACGAAAACGTATGCAAGACGGCTGCTGAATAGCAGCCGTTTTGTGATACAGGAGGATTTCTCATGATGATTCGTGAGATGACAATCGAAGATTATGAAGGCGTTTATCGCCTTTGGCGCAACACGCAGGGGATGGGACTGAACACAACGGATGATTCCCGTGCCGGAATCGAGGCATATCTACGCCGAAACCCGAACACCTGCTTTGTTTCACTGGAAGAGGGCGAGATGATTGGCACAATCTTATCCGGTCACGATGGACGCAGAGGGTTCATCTATCATCTGGCTGTATCAGCAAAACATCGAGGAAGAAAGATTGGAACCACGCTGGTCGCAAAAGCGATAGAAGCATTGGAAAAAGAAGGAATCCATAAAGTCGCGCTGGTGGTTTTTGAGCAAAACGAAGGCGGCAATGTATTCTGGGAGAAGCTCGGTTTTACAAAGCGTGAAGACCTGATCTACCGCAACAAAAACATTGTGGAATTGACGAGAATTGATACCTGATTGCGCATAAAAAAGAGCCACCGCTTGTGAATGAAACGGTGGCTCTTTTTGTTTCGAGTGTTATCAGGAATGTACGCTGTAGATCGTGACCGTTGCGTTTTGATAGAACACCTGAAAGTGCTCTGCAAAGTAGTTCTGATCGACGGCATAGTTCGCTAGCTCATTGGAGCCGATCAGGACATAATCGATGTCGTACTCCTTTGCAAGCGAATCGAAATAAAGCTCCGGCTGCTCATAGAGGAGCGACAGCGCGTTCTCTCGCGCGGAGTAATCGATCCCGTGGAAGTAGAGATAGGAGCCGGAACCGCAGACGATGTTTCGTCCCGTGAGTGCGGCGATGCAGTTGTTGTGGTTGTTATAGGTCAAAAATGTCGCGTCCGGAGCCGCGTTATCCTCGACGTACTCCGCAGCGGAAAGCTGATCCGGATCAATCAACTGATATTCGGAGACGTATTCGCGCCCGAGCGTCAGCGCGCCGGAGAGAAACAGCGTCACGCAGACGATTGCGCTAAGCAATGCTACGCTGTAACGATTTCGTATGGCACCTGTCGCGAGGCGATCCTTCGCATCAAAGAGCCAGCCACTCACGAGCCCGCATGCGTAGGCAAAGGCGATAAAGAGCAGCTTGTTGTTGTCGTAAGGATTCGGCTGAAACTGGATGAATTCCGCAATCAGCCAAATCAGGATTGCGCCGCCGACCACACCGCGGTCTTCCTTTTTTGCGGCGATGAAAGCAACGGGAGAAAGAAGCGCAATAAGGCCGAAATTCTTGATGTAGAACCAGAAGTAGTTGTCCGATTCGTTTGCCCAGTTGAAGTGAAACTTCAGGAAACTACCGGATTGTTTAAACGTGAAGAAGATCAACTGCGGCGCTGCAAGCAGCAGTACGATGCCGAGATATTTCGCATAGCCGATCCACTGTGCCTTGCCTTCGTTTTTAAACAGTGAGCGAATCAGATAGAACCCGCTGATCATGCCAAGTGCGAGGAACGAGTGTGTATGGATCAACGGAAGAGTTCCCGCGAGGATTCCGAGCGGGAGAAACACGCTGGTATCTTTCTTGATCGCCGCGCGATGCAGCAAGAATAAGCTGGGGAACAGCAGCGACCAGCCAAAGAGCAGCGCGCGCTGCGGGATCATCATGTCAGCAATCGGGTTCACCCAACGCAGGCCATTGGGAACGAAGTTGGTCGGCGTCTCGTAAAATGCGGTAAAGAGTCGCGTGAGGTTTTCGGGATGATCCTTTAACAGGTCGAAGAAATACCAAAAGCCGAATCCACCGCCGATGAAGAAGAGCAGCATGGCAAACACGGACTTCCGCGTTTCACCGAGCCATTCTCCGAAGAAGCAATAGACGCCCGCAACCACGAGAAGCAGGGCGTAACCAGCCGTCAGCATGGTCGCAAAGCGTAGGCTCGTACCAAGCAGATAGATTGTAGAACCGACGCTCTCCGAAAGGAAGGGATAGCAGACGGGTTTGTCCGGACAGATGGAGTACATCGGCGGGAACGTACCCTGCGTTGCGATGCTGGAGATAAAGCCGAGGTGCATCGCCAAATCGCCATAGGTGGATTGACCGACATAGAGCGCGCCATCCCGCAACACGATGGTATGCGTGGAGAGCAACACAAGACAGATGGCAAGTACGATACCGCCTGCGACGAAGAACGGGATCTCCGCTTTCCAAGGTGAAGCGGTCATAGTGCGCTTTCGCGACAGAATGAAGCCGGCGGCACCGATGAGGCAGGCAAGCAACAGACCCAGAAGCTGCGCGGGCAGATAGAAACCAAGCGCAAAGGAAAAAAGCGCTGGAAACCACATCAGCATCGCCATGCCAAACGCCAAGCCGAGCCAAATACGAACGAGAGGCTTTTCACGGAAAAACAGCATGCGACTCATGCCGATGCCGGACACGGCAAAGAGGACAACGTAGCAAACGGATAAAAGTTCCGCCATAACGGATGATGATCTCCTTATAAAATATCTGGACGATAGAATTTCGTTGAACAAACGGAATCAGCCGTCGAGATAAATAATACGATAAACTGAAAGCGCGAAAAAGCGGGCAGCGATTGCCCGCATAAGGAACAGAAATTATTTCTTGCCAAAGAGTTTCGCAAGCGGCGCCACCGTTGCGTTGAGGTTTGCGATTGCGGTATTCAACGTCGCGATATCGATCTTGGAGAACGATTGAACGCCGGTTTTCAGCTCGGCAATGGTCGCATTGAGGGAATCCATATCCAGCGCGTTGAGCACCTGAACCGCCTCACCCACGGACACAAACGTGTCGGTCGCCTGTACTGCAAGCGCGTCGATGTTGGTGGTGATTCCTTTTACGTCAATCTGCTGCACGGTGACGAGCGCTTTGTTCGCTTCCGTAACGGTGGTGAGCAGCTTTGGAACCAGAATTGCCGCACTGGCCAGAACGACGAGCGAAACAAAAGAAAGAAGCGCAACACAAACGCGGATGAGCTTGACCTTTGTCTTCTCCAGCTTCTTCTGCTCTTCCGAATTTAGAAACAGCTCGCGAACATAGTCGATCACTTCGAACGAATCGTTCTTTGCCGCTTCATTGGCAGGTTGCTCAACCGTCTCAAGGGCAAGCTTTTCTATTGCGTCTTCCATAGATCATACGTCCTTTCGATGTTCTGCTTCAATGCAACGAGCTTGTAACCAGCACGCAGCAACGTTTTGCTCAGTATACCACAGATCGGTTATAATAAAAAGAAATGCGCGCGCAAATCAGAGGGGGATAAATACCATGAAGCCCGGTCAAAAACAGCAGGATAGTTCAAGTGAAACGATCTCGATCAATACCCCGATTGGTGCGTTGATCGTATCTGCCGAGGACGGCGCTGTATGTTCGATTGCCCTTGCGCAGCCGGGCTGTGAGCCGATTGCCAAAGAGAACGCTGATGATCCCGTTCTCCGCCAAGCTGCGCGCGAACTGGAGGAATACTTTGCCGGAGAGCGAAACGAGTTCACGTTTCCGATGCGCGCTGGCGGAACTGTGTTTCAACAACGCGTCTGGGCTGCGCTGAGAGAGATTCCATTCGGTGAAACGAAGTCCTATGGGCAGATCGCGGCGGAGATCGACAACCCGAACGCTTCCCGTGCGGTCGGAATGGCCTGCAACAAAAACCCGATCATGATCGCCTTACCCTGCCATCGCGTGGTAGGCTCATCTGGCGCGCTGGTCGGGTACGCCTACGGAACCGGAACCAAACAATTTCTACTCTATCTCGAACAAAAAAAATAAATAGCACACAATACATCATAGATTCACATTCGTATGCTTGACAATAGCCTAGTAGAATGCTATGCTATCTGCGCAAGGCAACCAATTTACTAGGGATTATACAAACTGCTTCAGAAAGGATACCCATGAAACTCTCAACGCGCAGCAGATACGGGCTCAAAGCGGTGATCGACCTCGCCATTGCGTATGGCACGGGTCCGGTTTCGTTGCCTGTACTCGCCGGCTCGCAGGGCATTTCGGAAGGGTATCTGGAGCAGTTGCTACGCGAGCTGAAAAAAGGCAATGTGGTGGACACCGTTCGCGGTGCACAAGGCGGGTATGAACTCACCTGCGATCCGGCGGAGCTGAGCGTTCAGCGGGTGCTGAATCTGCTCGAAGGCTCGACCGCGATTGTTGACTGCGTGGGAACGCTGCACCACAACTGCACGAGTGCCTGCTCCTGCTCGGCAAGGCCGCTGTTTCTCAAGCTGCAAACGCGGATCAACGATGTGCTGGAACGCACGACGATTCGCGAACTTGCGGACGATTATACGCAGCAAAAAGCGCGCGGTGTTCCCAGCAGAAATATATGCGATCAGAAGTTTGAATAAGAATTATAAAACGATCGATAAAAGAAACATTAAAAGAGGATAGGATATATGAAGGTTTATCTCGACAATGCCGCAACGACCATGACCCGCAGAGAGGTTGTGGACGCGATGATTCCCGCGTTTACCACGTATTACGGAAACCCCTCCAGCCTGCATGAGTATGCCCGCGAAGCGGAGCAACTCGTGGATGCTGCCCGCAAGGATGTAGCCGACGTGATTCACGCCAAACCGGAGGAGATCGTCTTCACGGGTGGCGGGTCGGAGAGCGACAATATGGCACTGCGTGGCGCGGTAGCCGCCAACAAGAAGAAGGGGAAACATGTCATCACCTCCGCGGTGGAGCATCACGCGGTTCTCTATACGCTTCAAGCGATGGAGCGCGAAGGCTTGATCGATCTGACGATTCTTCCGGTAGATGAGTATGCTCTCGTCAGTGCGGAGAGCGTTGCTAACGCTCTGCGGGACGATACGGTACTGGTTTCGATCATGTTTGCCAATAACGAAGTCGGCACCATCAACCCGATCGCCGAGATCGGCAAAATCTGCCGTGACAAGGGCGTACTCTTCCACACGGACGCAGTGCAGGCAACGGGACATGTGCCCATCGACGTCGCTAAGATGAACATCGATATGCTTTCGATCTCTGCGCACAAGTTTCACGGGCCCAAAGGCGTCGGCGTGCTGTACATCCGAAAAGGCGTTCGGATTCCCTCGCTGATCATCGGCGGCGGACAGGAGCGCAAGCGCCGCGCGGGAACGGAGAATGTGCCTGGCATCGTCGGCCTTGCCACCGCATTAAAAATTTCCAACGAGCATATGGAAGAAAACGCAGTAAAAGTTGGCGCGCTGCGCGACAAGCTCATGAAGGGCATTGCGGAAAAAATTCCGGACGTCAAGCTCAACGGCCACC
>JBDKRF010000049.1:0-6051 GCA_039683525.1 Clostridiaceae bacterium | reverse complement strand
ATTAACAAATACATCTGGCTTACCTTCATTCGTTCCATCCGGAACGAGAATTCGACAATACAATTACAGTTCGCTCAGCAGCTTGACCTCGCGCTCCAGTTGAACGCCTGATTCGTCATACACGCGCTGCTGAATGATGGAGATGAGCTCCAGCACATCCCGCTCGGTTGCGTTGCCGTTGTTGACGATGAACCCCGCATGCATGGGGCTGACCTGCGCGCCGCCGACAGAGAAGCCCTTTAGGCCCGCGCCTTCGATCAAAGCGCCTGCGAACCTGCCGTTGGGGCGCTTAAAGACGCTGCCTGCGCTCGGAAGGGCAAGCGGTTGTTTTTCTTTGCGCTGACGCGTGGTTTCGAGCATGCGCTCTTTTGCGCCGCCGTCGTCATGATCCAATTGGAACGTCGCAGAGAGGACGACGACATCGGGAGCAGCATACTTGCTCGTGCGGTTGCCAAAGTCGGTCTTTTTGGTTTCAACATCCAGCACGCGTCCGCTTTTCAGGATACGAACGCTCTTGATGATGTGCCGGATCTCCGCGCCGTAAGCGCCCGCGTTCATCGCGACCGCGCCACCGACCGTGCCGGGGATGCCGCCGAGGGTTTCAAGCCCCATCAAGTGCATATTGACGCTTTCGCGCGCGAGAACGGAGAGCGCCGTGCCCGCGGTGCAGGTAACGGTGGTGTCCACAAACAGCGGCGTGGTCAGCGGCGTATCGATGCGGATGATCACGCCCGGGTAACCCGCGTCGGGGGCCAGCACGTTGGTGCCGTTGCCGAGGATGCAATAAGGGGTGACGAACTGGCTGCAAGCCTGAATCGTCTTTCGGATGTCCTCTGCGTTGCGCGGGCGCAGCACCATCGCCGCCGGGCCGCCGATGCGGAAGCTCGTCAGTGAGGAGAGCGGTACGTTGCATTTGACATCGAGTCCCTTGAGTGCAAGGAAGACGCGGTTGAGCGAATTTTCCATGCTGTTATCATAACAAACTGTTCACAATTAGACAACCGGAAATCAACTGTATTTTGCATAATTGGACTATTTGTGTGGAAAAACAGCAGAAATGGAGCGCGCATTCCTGCATTTACAAGGAAAGTATGTATCTAGCATTTACAGGAACGGCATTGTTTGTATCATGAAGATCAGCGCTTGAGAAAGCTTGCTTCAGAGTTTGATTCGGTAGGGGGGGGGAACCGTTGTGCAAAGAGACAAACTCGCGAAGATCATTTTACTCGCAATCTTGTTTCCTTTTATCGTGTATATTTTCGGGAGTTGCGTGCAGAATTGTATCCCGCCTACGGAGTCCTACAAAAAAACGCCAAAGCAGTTAGTAGAACTGTTCAACGAGAAGCTGGCGCAATATGGGATGTCGATGGACGTCGACAGCGGCGAATATTCATATGGCAATTCGTAGAGCAAAACGGTACCGATTGTTTGTAAGGATGGGAGCAAGATTTCATGTATCTACTATCCTACCGGTAACGGAAGCAACTCGCTGATTGACTATTTAGAATTTGAACAGGAGCTTTCAGGCGAAGCAAATGAGACGGTTTATTTGGAGCCGCTTCTTGCCTTTGTGATGGATGAGTTTGCGCCGGGAATGACGGAAAACAAAGATGAAACGTTTGAGCCAAATATGAGCAAGTCATATAATGACGCCCTGCTTGTTTGTGATGATTTTACAAGAGGGAACGAGCAGGAAATGAGCATATATGTTTCCCCCGAGAACGATCATTTTTTCGCAGTAACTTTCAATAGAAAAACTGACGAAAAGACAACTCTCTCCGTCAGATTTCATTTGTGGAATCGTTAAAATTGTAACGCTATTTTGGTTCCAAATCGTAGATATCTCCACCGTAATAATCTTTATAGATGTCCAGATCGATGCCGTTGATGCGAACGGTTCGATTGTCTATCCATCGAAACGTTGCTTCTTCAATATTATCCACGGCATATACGGTGCGTTTGCCGATGATCCACGGGCCGCGTACTTGCGCAACCACAGACGTGGGTATTGTGACACCCCCATCCGTCACGTAAACCGAGCAAACATGCTTGCCGTCCGGCGACGTGCATTCGCCTAGGGGACGTTCTACAAACATATCTTTATCCATGCCAACGCCAAACGCAACTAGAAACGTAACGATGAAAGCGAATAGTGCGGCTAGAGCAAAACCAAGTATCTTCAATATCAATTTGAAAATTTTCAATCAGGATGTTCCTCCTTGCAATGCGGATTATCACTCGGGATCATTATAAACTTAGAGGATCATTGAAACAGAATCCTTTTATACTCCCTTGCCAAATCCTCCAATCGCATGCGCGCGTTTGCCGCGCTGGGCGAAGGGAGCGCTCTCTATGGCGCATTTGTGATATTGATATCGCTGACATACTTGTCTTTGTAGATATCCAACGATACGCCGTTGATCCACACGGTTCGATCATCAAGCCAAATGACAACGGCTTCGTCGAGATGTTTTGCCACATAGATTGTTCGTTTCCAGAGAATTCCTTTGCCTTTCACTTGCGCCACAACGGTCCAAGGTATAACAAGCCCATCACCGGAGATATAAGCGGAGCAGACGTGATTTTCATCAGGCGAGGTGTACTCACCAAGGAAACGATCCTTCACGAACTCGTCTCCGAAGCTTCTACCAAATTGAATGATGAAAATGATCACGACAACGAGTGCTACGGCTAAAACAATGCTAAGGATTTTCAGGACGATTTTGAAGGTTTTCAATCTGGATGTGCCTCCTTGCAATGCGGATTATCACTCGGGATCATTATAAACTTAGAGGATTATTGAAACAGAATCCTTTTATACTCCCTTGCCAAGTCCTCCAATCGCATGCGCGCGTTTGCCGCGCTGGGCGAAGGCAGGATTTCGCAGGGGATATTTGTTTGCGGAAAGATGAGACGCGTGTATAGCCGCGCGGAAGTTCCACCCGTGCAGAGCACACGCGATATTCGGCTGGACGCAATCAACGCGGGAATCTCGTTTGGTACCGGGTTCTTAATGCTGGCATCGCTGGCTCCCGTGATGTCGCAGGAATACAGCACGTCCCACAGCGCGAGACGATGGCGAAGCATGAGCGCAATCCTCTCCTCGCGCGAGGCAGGCGCGGGCTCGTCCAGCGCGAGCGCGAGCGCAGGCCAGAAGCGGTTTTGCGGGTGCGCATAATAAAACGCCTGCGCGCGGGATTTCGGCGAGGGCATCGTACCGAGGATCAAGATTTCGCTTTCCGCAGAGAAGATGGGCGGAATGGTATGAATGACGTGTTCCATAGTATACAGCGTATCGCATTCCTGCCCGTTTTTCAACGCCAAACATCAGCTGACACCCGCGAAAACACAACGGCGGTTGATATTGCACCGGCATTCTGCTAATATGTGAGCATGAGTAAACTGAAACGATTCTTCGCCTATTATCGCCCGCACAAGGGGCTGTTGATACTGGATTTGTCCTGCGCGGTACTGGTTTCCACAATCGACATTGCCTACCCGATGCTGACGCAGTACATCCTGCGCACGCTGCTTCCGCAAATGGCAGCGGATCATGCAATGGTGCGCGTGTTTGTCGGCCTCATCGTCGCCGCATTTTTTGCGTATGTGGTGCGTGCGCTGCTGCTCTTCATCATCAACTACTGGGGGCATGTGCTCGGCGTTCGGATGGAGGCGGATATTCGCAGGGATATCTTCGCGCACATTCAGGAGCTATCCTTCAGTTTTTACGACAAAGTCCGCACGGGAAAACTCATGTCCCGCGTGACGACGGATCTCTTTGACATCACGGAGCTGGCGCATCACGGCCCGGAGGATGTATTGATCTCCGGTACGACGGTGATCGGCGCGTTTACTGTGATGATGTTCGTAGACTGGCGGCTCGCGCTCGCGCTTCTCTGCATCGTACCCGTGGCGATCTACTATGTGGTGCGTCTGAGAATTCAGATGCGCGATGCCTCGCTCAAGGTGAAGGAGCGTGTCGCCGAAATCAACGCGGATATCGAGTCTTCGATCTCCGGCGCGCGCGTGGCAAAGGCGTTTACCAATGAGGAATACGAGCAGAAGAAGTTCAACCGCGGCAACGCGAAGTTCGTCCACGCGAAGGACGGGTTCTATCGCTACATGGCGTTTTTCAACAGCGGTATGGAGTTTTTCATCGCGATGTTCAACCTCGTGGTGCTGGCGCTGGGCGGATATCTGATCTACAAGAGCAGCCTTGACCCGATTCTTCTGGTTACGTTTTCGCTCTACATCGCGGCGTTCATCCAGCCACTCAAGCGCCTCGCTTCCTTTACGGAGGTGTATATCCTCGGCATGGCGGGGTTCACACGTTTCTGCGAGATCATGGACATCGAGCCGGAGATCAAGGATCGGCCGAACGCTAAGACGCTCAAAAACGTGCGCGGCGATATCTGCTTTGATGACGTCACGTTTGCCTACGAGAGCGGCAGGAGCATCCTGTCGCACATCAACCTCGATATCCCCGCGGGGAAAACGCTCGCGCTGGTTGGCCCGAGCGGAGGAGGCAAGACCACGCTCTGCCACCTGATTCCGCGCTTTTACGAGCAGCGCATTGGCAGCATCACGATAGACGGCATCGACACGCGGGACGTCACCATGCGCTCGCTGCGCCAGAATGTCGGCATCGTGCAGCAGGATGTGTTCCTCTTTGCCAGCAGCGTGATGGAAAACATCCGCTACGGGCGCATCGACGCCACGGATGAAGAGGTCATTGCCGCGGCAAAGCGCGCGCACATCCACGAGGAAATTTTGCAATTTTCGGATGGATACGAAACGCAGGTCGGCGAGCGGGGCATCATGCTCTCCGGAGGACAGAAGCAGCGCGTCTCCATCGCAAGGCTGTTTCTCAAGAACCCGCCCGTGCTGATTCTGGACGAGGCGACCAGCGCATTGGACACCGTCACGGAGCACGACATTCAGCATTCGTTTGAGGAGCTTTCGCGCGGGCGTACGACGCTGGTCATCGCGCACCGGCTCTCGACCGTGAAGCATGCAGATGAGATCGTGGTGCTGGACGAGCAGGGCATCCGTGAGCGGGGCTCCCACGAGGAGCTCGTGCAGGCAAACGGGCTCTACGCGCAACTCTATCAGGTTTCAATGATCGACTAAAGCGTTGCTGAAGCGACCGCTTACCGGCAGCGGAACGATACACGGAAAGGGAATCACGAGTGAACAAACGCGCTCTTTCGATCCTACTGGTCATTCTCGCCGTCTTGGCGTTGATTTGGCTGACCAATTCGCTCGGTCCGCAATCGAGTGAAACACTCACACAAGCGCAAGCACAACCAACGGGCGGGCTCGTTTCGCTGGACGGTGCGGTGCAGAGCGACAATCCCGCCGAGACAGCGGCAGCGACCGCGGATCCAACAGGCGAACCGGAGACGCAGACGGAAGCAAATGCTACTATAGATGAAGCGGGTGTGTACACGTCCAAAGCGGACGTGAGCCTGTTTCTTTACACCTACGGGCATCTGCCGGATAACTTTATCACCAAGAACGATGCGCGCGCACTCGGCTGGAGCGGCGGCGGACTGGACGATTATGCCAACGGCAAGTGCATCGGCGGTGACCGCTTCGGCAACAACGAAGGGCTTCTTCCCGAGGCGAGCGGGCGACAGTATTATGAATGTGACATCGACACCTTGCACAAGAACAGCCGCGGGGCTAAGCGAATCGTGTTTTCCGACGACGGGTTGATCTACTATACGGAGGATCACTATGAGTCGTTTGACCTGCTCTACGGCACACCATGATATGATGGCGGGTGAACGAAGATGAAGCACGAAAAACGCCTGACGCTGAATGCGAAAAAGATGACCTCGCGGGAACTAGCGCACGCACATTTAAAAGAGCGCCTGCGTTTACCGGATTGGTATGGCAATAATCTCGATGCGCTGAACGACTGCCTGGGCGAGTTCGGGGAACCGACGCAGATCATCGTGCGCTTTGCGCCGATGCTGGAGCAGACGCTGGGCGACTACGGTATCCGAATTATTCGCGTGATGCAGCGGGCGGCTGAAGAAAACCCGA
>JBDKRF010000048.1:0-4161 GCA_039683525.1 Clostridiaceae bacterium | reverse complement strand
AAAGACGCATCCCTGCAAAAGCGCGCTTGGGAGCGCGGCGAGGGCGCGCTCACGCAGCTCAGCGCCATCCTCGGACTTGAGACGGTGCCTAAACGGCTTGAGTGCTTTGATAACTCGCACATTCAGGGTCGCGATACCGTGAGCTCCATGGTTGTCTTTACCGACGGTCAACCGGATAAGAGCGCATACCGCAGATTTCGCATTCGTGCGGAGGCAGGCGGCAACGACCTCATCGCCATGCGGGAAGCGTTGCAGCGCCGCTTCAAGAAAGCGGAAGAGCAGGAAGCGGGATTCCTCCCGTTGCCAGATTTGCTCGTGATGGACGGCGGTCCCGCGCAGCTACAAGTTGCGCTGGAAGTGCTGGAGGAGTTCTCTCTCGACTTTATTCCGACCATCGGCCTTGCGGAGCTGAGCGAAACCATCTATATTCCAGGCGAAGTGATGCCAATTCAGCTACCCCGCAACTCCGCCCCGCAGCATCTGATCGAGCGCCTGCGCGACGAAGCCCACCGCTTTGCGATCAGCTATCACCGCAATGTCCACAATCGAAACGCGCTGTATTCGGTGCTGGACAGCATCCCCGGCGTCGGAGACAAGCGAAAGCGCGCGTTGTTTGACGCTTTTATGACAATCGACGCGATCAAGGCCGCCAAGCAGGAGGAGCTTGCGGCGGTATCCTTGATCGATTCACGTACGGCGGAGTCGGTCTATAGCTATTTTCATCCGGATGAAACACCTACGGAACCGGAACAATCAACAAACATAGAAGCATAACAAAGCGCCCGATTCGGGCGCTTTGTTTCTTCATAGATTCAAAAGTAGGGCGCTTTATCCTGCGATGAGTTTGCCGACGACTGGGACACCATTGAGCTGCTTGACGCCGTGCGGCGATTTATTCTTGATGATATCCGTCAAGTCATTGCCCGCAGAATAACCATTGTGATCGCCGTTCTTCCACTGGGGCACATCGGTCACATCGTAGATCACGCCATCCAACGCGACATAAGCGGGGTTGCCGTTCTTGCCGTCATACTGTTTGAGCTGATCCAGCGTGAGTTCCAGTGTGCCGCTTGCTGCGGCATCCGCCGCTGCTGTGTCCGCAGTTGCGGTGCTGCTTGTCGCAGGTGCGCTGGTCGCGCTATTCGCTGCCGCAGTGGCCGCCGCTGCATTATTGACAGCTCCGCTTGCGCAGGCGACCGTAAAGAGCGCGAGTACAATCATACTAAATAAAATGATTGCTGTTTTTTTCATATATCAAGTCTTCCTTTCTCTTTCTTTAAGTATCATATATAGGTTTATATCATTTAACCATACAATAGCAAAAAAGTCGATTGCATGCAACCGACTTCTTGTGTTTCTCCGTGACTTCATCACGCAAACGTCCAGTGATCATTTTGCGGTCATCTGATCCGCAATCATCTGTACAAGTTCCCTGAGCTTTTCCGGTGCTGGCACATAATAGGCGCGCTCCGCGGTCTCAATCTTAAGAGAGGGCGCCATGTGCTTCTTCGTAATCGCAATTTCCGAGATACTCACGGATTCAATCTGCGCATACAGGGCAGAAAACGCCTCCGCTTTTTCACTCGTCGTCGGGTTTGGCAGCGAAAGACCGGATACTCCCGCTTCGTCGATCGTAACCGATACGCCGCTTAAGCGCCGCTTTGTCGAGAGCACGCTGTAGCAGTTGTATCCAAGATACAGGACGATCGCGAGGCTCACGATCAGCACCAGCTGCGGCGACGCAGTCGTCAATAGCGCAGTCTGCCCGAGATTCACACGGGTAAGATTGATCACGTTGATCACGACGATGAACAGCAGCACAACCGCGTTACTCCAAAACGTGATATCCAGCAGCACCGTCGCCTGACGATCGACCGTTACAGTAATCTTCTGCACAGAACATTCCTCCCGTTCAAACAGCTTCGGATGCAAACAGAGGGCGGGTAACCCCGCCCTCCGCATCGAAATCCGATTATTCTTCCTCTTCTTCTTCCTTCTTCGCCGACTCGATGATCTTCTTGGCGATGTTGCCGGGTACGTCCTCATAGCGGACGTACTCGCTTGTGAAGGAACCGCGGGACTGCGTCATGCTGCGCAGATCCGTCGCGTACTTGAACATCTCGGAGAGCGGCGCTTCCGCGACGACGATGGTACCGCCGTCCACGGGGTTCATGCCCAGCATGCGGCCGCGTCGGGACGAGAGGTCTCCGCTGATCGCGCCGACGTAATCGCTCGGCACGAAGATTTCGTAGCGGTAGATTGGCTCGATGAGCGTCGGGTTCGCCTTGACGCACGCCGCTTTGTAGGAAAGACGGGCAGCGGATTTGAACGCGACTTCCTTGGAATCGACGGGGTGATATTTTCCGTCGTAGAGCGTCGCCTTGATGCCGACCATCGGATAGCCTGCAAGCACGCCGCGCACGAGCGCTTCCTTGAGGCCTTTTTCAACCGCGGGGATGAATTCACGCGGAACCACGCCGCCGACGATCGCGTTGACAAACTCGTACTCCACGCCTTCGGGAGCCGGCTCAAAGCGCATCTGGACGACGCCGTACTGGCCGCTGCCACCGGACTGCTTTTTGTGTTTTCCTTCGGCTTCCGCCATGTTGTGAATGGTTTCACGGTACGGGATGCGCGGATCGGAGAGCTGCGCTTCCACGTTGTTCTTGTTTTTGAGCTTGCCGCAGACGACCTCGATGTGCATTTCGCCGAGGCCCTGAATCAGGACGTCGCCCGTCTCCGCGTTCTTCTCGATCCGAATGGTCGGATCTTCTTCAGTGATGCGGTTGAGGCCGGAGATGACCTTATCGTCTTCGCCCTGTTTCTTCGCGGTAACCGCGAGAGAAATCGCGGGTTTCGGGAACTCGATCTCGTCAAACACGATGGGATCGGCTGCGTCGCAGAGCGTATCGCCTGTTGTGGTGTATTGCAGCTTCGGGACGACTCCAATGTCACCCGCGTACAGTTTTTCCATCGGGTAAGTCTTTTTGCCTTTCATCATGGCCGGGGCAGTGGGCTTCTCTGCCTTTTCTGCGTTGGCATTGTAGAGCGCAACACTGATATCCAGCGTACCGCGGTACACCTTGACGATCGAATACTTGCCAAATTGATCAAACGTAGTCTTGATGACCTGAGCCGCAAATTTGCCTTCCTGCTTCACGACGACTTCCGCACCGGTCTTAACACTCTTCGCATTCGGTGCTTTTGCAAGTGCAGCGGAGGGCAGGTAGTTGACGATGGTGTCGAGCAGCGTCGCTACCCCGATGTTCTGCGCGGCAGAGACGCAGGTGACGGGCGTCACCACGCCGGTCTGCACACCGACGGAGAGGCCCTTGAGCATCTCTTCACGGCTGAGCTCGAAAGTTTCGAGGTATTTCTCCATGAGTTCTTCGTCCGCTTCCGCGGCGGCTTCAGTGAGCTTCTCATAGTAAGACTGTGCCTGTTTCTCCATGGCGGCAGGCATTGCGATTTCCTTCTCGCCTTTGCCGTCAAAGAGCTTCGCGGTCATATGGACGATGTCCACATAGCCCTTGAACACGCCGCCTTCGATGATCGGCAGCTGAATCGGAACCACACTGGGTCCAAACTTCGCGTTGATTTCGCCCATGACCTTCTCGAAGTTCGCGTTTTCGCGATCGAGTTGGTTGATTGCGATCATGCGCGCTTTGTGCGCTTTTTCGCACATCGCCATCGCCTTCTCCGCGCCGACAACCGGACCGGAGACCGCGCTGATGACGATCAGTGCGCTGTCTGCAAGCGCCATTGCCGCGGTGACTTCGCCGTAGAAGTCGAAGAAGCCGGGCGCGTCGATGACGTTGATCTTCGTGTTTTTCCACTCCAGCGGAGCAAGGGCGACGTTGATGGAAATGCCGCGGGCGATCTCCTCGGGATCAAAGTCGGTGGTCGTGGTGCCGTTTTCAACCTTGCCCAGGCGGTCAATCAGACCGGCGTTGAACAGCATAGCCTCGGTCAGCGTGGTTTTGCCTTCGCCGCCGTGCCCGAAAACGCCAATATTACGAATGTCTTTCGCGGTGTATTCCTTCATTTCGGTTCCCCCTGTAGATGATTTGAACGCTTAGATGCGTATTTCGAATCCGCTTGCTACGGATACAGTTCCAATCATAAGAAAACCCAAGAATTGATGTGCTGGCAAAATTGTCG
>JBDKRF010000047.1:0-6569 GCA_039683525.1 Clostridiaceae bacterium | reverse complement strand
TGGAGGCGGGCAGCGTCGGCGTCAACAGCACGCTCAACGATAGCGTGGAGACGGGTGCTGTCGCACTGGTCGGCAGCAACGGCGCAAAACCCGGCATTTCCTTCTCCTTCATCACCGGAACGGTCAGTCTTGCGCAGGCGAAAATTTCGGCCCACTCCTATGCCTATATCGCAGGAGCTGCGCTTGCGGTCTCCGGCGCGGTCTCGGTGAACACCGTCGCGCGTTCCTATGCAAACGCGGATATCCTCGAGTCTCAATTCAGCGTCTCCGTCATCAACGTTTCGCTTCTTGCGACGTATGCTTATGCGGAGGGCGACTTTGCAGCTTACCTTTCGGGTGCATCCGGCAAGACCATGTCGGTGGGTTCCATCAACGTCAGCACACTCTACTACGCCATCGCAAATGCGGCGACGGGAGCCGCGGGCGGCCTTGGTGTCTCGCTTGGCAGCGCGGAATGCAACATCGCAATCGCGGCAAACCACGTGACCGCGTCCAGCTCCATTCGCGGTGCGGGCAGCATCGTCTCTCTCGGCGGCGTCAGCGTGGTGACGGAAGGCTACGCGCGCGCCGAGGCGACCGGCAGATCCCGCTCGTTCTCTATCAGCGCGCTGAGCATCGCGGCAAACGTTGCCGATGCGCAGTTGACCGCGGAACAGTCCGCCTACGTCAACCTCTCCGGTTCGCTCAAGATCACCAATGGCGAACTGGACATCCGCAGCGAAATTTATCGCACAGGTGAACTCGGCATGGCGCAGGCCAGCGTCGGCGGAACCGGCGCGGGCGCGAGCGTCGCGCTCGTTGGCATCACGATCAACCAGGCAAATGCCTCCGCGCTCAGCGTGAACAGCGCGTATCTCTCCGGCGGCGGCAGCATCACGGCAGATGCGGTTTCGATTCGTGCAAAGACGGCTTCCGAGGCGAATGCCATTGCCAGAAAGAACCTCGCGGTCGGCTTTGCGACGTTTGGCAGCCTCGCCGCGAACGCAACCACGGGCGACAGCGTCTCCGCTTATCTCTCGCAAAGCAGCGTCAAGACCTTGTCGGGCGATGTCGCGATCAATGCCATCGGCGGAACTACGGCTTATGCCTTCTGCGAAGAAGCGGGCGGCCTCGGCCTGGTCTCCGGCTCCTCGTCTCACGCAAAGAGCTATATCGGCACCAGCACAAAGCGCCAGAGTGTCTCGGCGGGCATCACAAACGGTGCCGTCGTCGATTCGGCGGGCAGTGTCGCCATTCGCGCGTATAACGCGGGCTCGGCTCGCTCGGTCGTGGAAAAAGGCACGGTGGTTGCGGCAATCGCGGTCTCGAGCGCGAGCCTACCGACGGAGTCCTATTACACCACCCGTGCCTGTGTAGATGGCAGTTCCAGCGTCAAGGCCGCAAACAGCATCTCCGTGGAAAGCGAAGACTACATTGCCGCAACCTCCAATGCGACGGCTACCCAGATCGGCTTTGGCGTGAATGCGGGCTCCATGTACGGCTCCAACACGGCGAGCGTCTCCAACACAGTGGACATTCTGGGCGTGCTGGACGCGGGCAATAGCATGAGCATCCGCGCAATCTCCAATGCAAATCTTTACGCGAAGACCTATGCCGACGGCGGAGGGTTCTTCTCCGGCTCCAATCTCCGCGCGGCGAACACACTCAACCGCACCACGAGCGTACACATCGACGACGCATCCACGCTCAGCGCAAACTATGGCGATCTGTTGATCAAGGCGATGGCGGGTACGTCGGACAGCATTTATACCTATGCGCGGATCTCATCCGGCGGCGTGGTTGCCTTGGGCACCGCGACGGCGAACGGAACCGTCAACTCCACCGCCAGCGTCACCATCGATCCGGGCGTGATTATTCGCGACCGCTACAACACCCTGAGCATCTATGCGGACTCCTCGCTGGGCAACTTCAACGCGTCGGTCGAAGTCAACACCAGCGGCCTTGGCGTGCGACCGCATTCCACGGCTAACGCGGATATCGATTTGAACAGCAACGTCGTCATTGCGGGCATAAGCGGCAAGCAGGCGGTCTTTGAAGCGCGCTATATCAATATCGAGTCGCTGATCAGCTCGCTGTATATCTACTCCTACACCTATGCAAACGGCAAGGCGCTTGGTGCGGATGTCGATGCGGATACGTCGATGGACATCAACATCACCTCCACGGCAACGGTGAGCCAGGCAAAGCTGACGGGGCACGACAAGATCAGCATCGCGGCCTCCGCGCGCCCGGCGTATCGCGCGAATAACATCTACGGCGTGGCTACCGCTCGGCTCAACGCCATCGGCGAAGCGGTCGCGCGCGTGGATATCTACGGCGCAATTCGCTCCGCGGCAACCATCGGCAGCGGCGTTAGCCTGACCGGCGCGCTTGTGACGATCACACACAACGACTACAACCGCGAACGCGCGGACTATAAGCGCAACACATCCGGCTTCATCTATAAGCATAAGGAAGGCGACTTCACGCTGAGCATGTCCGGTTCGGCAAGCGTAGCCTCCGGAACAGAGCTGCATCTGGGCGACGCCGCGGGCGGAATCCACATCGACATCTCCGAAGTCAACAGCGCGTATCTCGTCCGTGCGGTCGGCATCAAGAACGAGGGCCAGATCTGGACGATCTCCGGCGGCTCGATCAATATCAACGCGATTGCAAACGCACTGCCCGGAACGGCTGTGTTCAACGCTTCGTATACCGCGCTCAGCGTATACGACCAGAGCCTGATTCCGGAAGTGACGATCGACAACCACACCGCGCTGGATATCGTCCTGCAGGGCGTCACGGTGCAGAACATCAACTTCCTGCGCCCGTCGGTGCGAAACGCGCTGGGTCTTGCCGTGACGATGCCTTCGAGCTATAACAGCACGGTGGGCGGCATCACGCTCTATGCGGGTGGTGGCACTTCTCCGCTGGTCGCGGTGACAAACGATCAGGGTGCGGATGTCCGCGTCAACGGCATGATCGCAAACCCCGCGGGCGAGGTGCGCTTCACCTGGTTTGGTGAGAGCGGTGGTGCGCTCACATGCGTACAGCAGGTGACCTCCATCTCCGCCGGCGTCAATGTTTCGCCAGTTTGGACAAATAAACTGACCATCGTCAACGCGGGCAGCGTCGGGGCCGCGCCCTTTACAAGCGGCACGACGACGATCTACCAAAGCTTCAACGCGTATCTCTTTAACGTGAGCGGCGGCAATTCACAGGTCAATATTTCGTCCTTAGGCGGCGTCTATCTCAAGCTCACCGCAGCGGAGCTTATGCTGCTCAACGCAGCACAGTGGGCAGCGAAGCCGTGGCTTGACGGCACCGCTTCTACCGGAACCGGTATCGACATGCGCTTGCAATCTATCGTTGCAGCCAGTGGCGATGTAAACGTCGATCTGCCGCAGGGCGTGCGCGCCTATCAGCTCGCCAACACCAACACGCTGAGCATGCCGATTCCTGGCACGCTGGATTACATCTACACCACAGACGCGCTGCAAACCCTGAGTCAGAACGTGACGATCGCGGGGCTTGACGCGCTGCAATATTATCTCACGGCTTATGATCCCAACGAGGATGTGTACACCTTCCTGCTGCCGAACGGTACGCTTCTGTATACGGACGCGCTAGGCAACGTGCTGCGCATTACCGAAAACGGCGTTGACTTCGCAATCGGCGACTTTGCGTTTGTCACAAACAGCGAAACGGGCGTGGTGACCAGCATTACGCTCGCAGCAGGCGTCTCGATCGATTTGCAAAACGGTCACCTGACGGTTGGTCAAGGCGCGAGCTATGAGGTTCTTCTCTCGGCAATCAGCGGCTCCTGGCTGCTCAACAACATCCGCCTGAGCTCCGGAAGCATCGACCTTGTGCTCTCGACTACGGAAACACACCTGGTCGACGGCGTTCCGGTCTACACCTCGCATGACAGCGTCGTGACGCTTTCGTATTGGTGGACCTACGGCACGCTCACCTGCTATTATCTGGCTGGCAAACTGCCGGCTGCTGGATCGGACACAACCTATTACATCCTGACCTATGATTCCGCTTCGGATACGCTCAAGCCCTTCCTGCTGGAAAAGGGCGGGTCGCTTACGTCCGGAGTGATTTCGGACTCCGTGCGCAGCGGGAACCTGAAGACCGACGACGGCACGCCGCACACGGTCACCATGAACAGTGGCAATGTTTACTACGAAGTCTATAGCAGCGCGTATCAGGGCAGTCTCATCGGCGCCGCGGTACAGCGCGCTTTGCAGGTGTACACCTTCAGCGGGCTTGCGGCAAGTGACATTCAGTACGACCGGAATTCCGATAGCTGGTACTACGCCGGAACAAGGCTTGACGTACGCAAGGTCAACGGGCTGTTCTATGTACCGGATAACTATGAAACGAGCACTTCAGCGCTGGTACCCATCTACAACTCGCTCAAGGGCAAGTATTGGTCGGTGGATTCCAACCCGCTGAGCGATACCGTGTCGGATAGCGGCGCGTGGAGCTCCAACCGGAGCGACGGTAGCTTCGCGTTTGCATCCTTTGCCTATAAGAGCGGAGACACAAACTATTACTGGGTCGGCTCCACGCAGCTGAATTCTTACACGCTGGGGCTTTCGTGGTCTTCCGCCATCCCGCTGTCGCTGATGATCTGCGAAAACGAGAGCAAGACCGTCAACGCCGGAACCAGCGGACCCAAGAAGGACTATGTCCTTACCTTCGGCACCCCAGTCACCAGCGAGGTTGTCTCGCGGCAGTATCAGTATTACGAACTCACGCTCAGCGGCTGGGTACTCAGAACCGTCACCGTGGAGGAGCAGGGGTATGCCAACGCGGTGCTCAGCATTCAGGGGCGCGTTGCGAATATTCCGATCAAGGCTGTCGACGAAATCCCGACGAACAACATGCTCAACGGCTCGGGTTACCGCATTACGGATACCCTCTATGTCACCAAGAGCGGCCGCGCTGTGATGATCAATCAGGACGTCAATGTGGACGGCAAGTACTTTGCCGCCGTGTATGACGGAAGCACCTATCATTCTGACTATCTCAACGCGACGCACCTCGGCAAGGTATCCCAATACAACACGCTTGCCGTGGATGATGACGGTTATCTGATCTATACGGACGAAAACGGCTATGTCTACCGTCTCGAGGGCAATACGTTCGTTTACAAGGGCGTAAGAACCGGTATTGCGGACATCACCGGAGCGAGTGCGCTGGAGATCCTGAAGAACGGATACTTCCTAGACACCCTGGTGAACGCGCAGGGCAACATCATCGGCTATCGCACGGGTGCAAGCGTCGCATTGACCGAGTCGGAAGCGCTGCAGGTGTTCCGCTTGGGCGGTACGGGCACGTTCCTGGATTCCGCAGGCAATCTGTATTACTTTGACGCGGGGCAGATGCTCTGCAAACACACCGGAGTTTCGAATATCTCCGGCGCGGTTACCAAGCAGTGGTTGCTGGATAACGCGGCGTACACGATGACGAGCGAAAGCGGTGCGGTGATCGTATTTGACCGCAACCTCACCGAGCGGGACGCGCTAAAACTCATCTACGGTGTGGACGACGCCCATCCGCTTTATACAGACCCGTCGGGCAACGTCTACCGGCTGATCGGGAACAATCTGGTCTATCAGGGCACGCCCATGATGACGACGATCTCGCCCGACTACGCGATGAACCAGCTTGTCAGCATGATCATAGGCTACCGACTCAATAGTAAATTCGTGGTGCTGGAGCAGGATACCACGCTCTCCGGCAGCAACGCGGCATACCTGCTCTACACGCTGGTGCAACCCGACGGCGCGAGCGCCTACTTTACCATCGACTCTTCGGGCAACCGTTTTGTGCTGGATGCCGACGGCAATCTGGTCTATGACACGACTCCGCTGCCGGGCAGCATGCAGGCGACCTATACCGTGGCGACGCTGCCCGCCGGAAGCATCGTTTTGACGACGGATTCGGGCGGAAACGCGCTCACGGTGAGCATCGATGGTTATATCTACAACGTGGTGCGCACCACGCAGGGATCGGGCAGCGAAGCGGTCACCGTCATCACCTACGAATACGCCAGCAAGCGATACGGTGTTTCCGGTGTCACCGCGGCCACAATGATCAGCGCGGTGACGGGCTCGGCGGATCGACTCTATGACGAGACAGACCTCAGCAAATCCTTCGCGGCTGCGATCACTGCAGCGCAGGCGCTTGCGCTCCTGTATCCTGTCGTCAGCGGATATTATACGGATGCGGACGGGTTCCGGTATACGCTCTCGTCCGGCAGCCTCGTCTACAGCGGCGTGAAAGACGGCGTTGCCGCAACGATCAGCGGGGCGAGCACGCGTGCCTCGCTTCTCTCCAGTAGAGACGGATATTCCTACAACGGAAGCTACTTTACTTCTCTCGTGACCGAGGCGGAGGCGCTTGCGATTCGCTACCCGCTGAGTGACGGCGTGTATCAAAACGGAACGGAGCTCTATCGCTTGCAGGGTGGAACCCTAGTCTATATCGGCTCCACGGTCACCCTGCCGGATGCGGACACAGGCACATACAAGGCGCTGCAGACCCTGCGCGATACCGACGGAAACGCAGTTGGT
>JBDKRF010000046.1:0-9485 GCA_039683525.1 Clostridiaceae bacterium | reverse complement strand
GCAGCCAGTCCCTGTAAGACCGCAACAAACCAGATCATCTTCCGTTCCAATACGCTTGACGAGGCTTCTTTCGTCGCGATCCACCCACTGGATCGACCAATTCATCTTTTTATAGAATCAAACGAGTGAAAATCATTTAAAATAGTAACGAACGAGCATACTTTTTCTAATAAAGGCAGGAATACAAGCCGGTATTCCGGTTTATATAAAAACATAAAACAAATCAGGAATCCAAGCCGGTATTCCGGTTTAGATAAAAACAAGGAGGAGAATAGAAATGAAGAAAGTGATCACTTTTTTCCTGGTTGCCATGATGGCGATCTCCGCAGTCGGCTGCACGAGCACCGCTCCAGCGGCGACAACCGACACTGCGGCAACCGAAGCAACCGCCGCGCCCGAAGCGGCGGCAACGGTTGAAGTCCCCGCGCTCAAAGGGCCGGGCGACGTAACCCTCAAGCGCCTTGGCGGTAACGTTGGTTTTGACGTGAACGCAGACTACATGGTTCCGGTCATCAAGGAAGCCACGGGCTACGACGTTGAGTACTTCTCTCTGCCCGCCGAAAACGCGGATGAGAAGCTCATGATGGAAGTTGCGGGCGGCGCGGACTATGACGTTGTCAACGTAAACGTTAACCAGTGGCGCACCCTCATGGCGCAGGGCGCCCTGATGCCGCTAAACGACCTGCTTAATGCCTACGGTCAGGACATTCTGGCTGGCAACAGCGAAGAAACCTGGGCTGCCCTCTCCGATAAGGACGGCAACATCTACGGCATGCCGTATATGTATCCGCATACGCAGGAGGTCGCTTCCTTCATGTCCTGCCGCTGGGACCTCATGCAGGCCGCCGGCATCACGAAGATCCCAACCACGATCGATGAGTTCTACAATGACCTCGTCACCCTCAAGAGCTTCTATGGCGACGAATACGTTATCTTCAGCGGCCCGTATAAACCGGCTTCCGAAGGCAACGAAAACTGGGTAATCCCCAAGACCATCGCCTGCGCATTTGGCATCTATAGCGATTGGATGGTCGATGAATCGGGCAAGGCGTATTACATGACCGAAGCGCCGGGCTTTGCGGCAATGATCGAGTTCCTCTCCAAGTTGAACGCAGAAGGCCTGCTCGATCCGGACTGGGCCGTCAATACGGACAGCACAGTCAATGAGAAATTTGCCTCCGGCAAAGCGATTATCGCTTGCTCCAATCGCGCTGGCGTTCAGGTAACCACGCCCGCTCAGATGGAAAACCTCGGACTGACCTACGACGATATTGGCTATATTGGCGCGCTCAAGGGTACGGATGGTACCTGCACCTATATGCGCACCAAGGCGATCAACCAGGTTTCCTGCATCCTCAAGAACAGCAAAAACGCTGCGGACGCCGTGAACTGGATCAACCTCAAGGTGAAAAACCAGCTCTTCATCTGCATCGGCGTGGAAGGCACGCACTTCACTTATGACTCCGAAGGCAAGATCGCCCCGATCAACCCGATCTTCGCCAACGAGCGCGGCGACTCCTACTGGTTCATCGACGCGACGGATCAGCCCGCTTACGAGCAGCAGTGGCCGTCCCGCATCCGCAAGTCGGACGCACAGTGGCAGGCGTTCTACGCCATCACCATCAAGGCCAACGAAGAAACCCCGGATATCTTCGTGGACAACGCGTTTGCCTTCATGCCGGCTTCGGAATCCTACACCAAGTACAACTCCTCGCTCTTTAAGAGCCTGCAGGACTTTATTCTCCAGGTCATCTCCGGAACGCGCTCGATCGACGATCTTGCGACCTTCCAGTCCGACTGGGCGAACAATGGCGGCGAAGAAGTCCGCACCGAGCTGCAGACCTATCTCGACGGCCAGAAATAAACAGCGGCAAACACGATTTGTCGCATAGGTAACGGCAGTTACCAAAGCGGTATGCAAGAGGGCGCTTTCCGAAAGGCGCTCTCTTGCAAACACTGTTCTAGGGCAAACGCGCATAACAATCGCGCAGCAAGAGGAAGAAAGACTGAGAATGAAGATGATAGAGCAAGGATTTACCTATTCCAAAGCGCTGCCGCTCTACCGCGAAACGGATGTTCTAGTGGTTGGCGCAGGCCCCGCCGGAATCGGCGCCGCGGTTGCCGCCGCGCGAAACGGCGCAAAAACGCTGGTGTTCGATCAGCATGGTTGCGTCGGTGGCATGGCGACCATCGGCCTCGTTGGCCCTTTTATGACGAGCTTTGACGCAAAGAACGAAAAGATGATCATCAAGGGCGTGTTCAAGGAACTAGTCGACCGAATGATCGCGCTTGGCGGCGCGATTGACCCCGCCGAGATTCAGGGGGAAACGCAGTACTCCGGCTTTTACAAGATCGGGCATGCGCATGTAGGCCCCTTTCAGCACGAAAGTTTTAAGCGCGTTGCAACCGAGATGATTCTCGAGTCCGGCGCGGAGCTGCTGCTGCATACACAGTTTGTGGATGCGCTGGTGGAAAACGGCGCAATCACAGGCGTTGTGGTTGCCAATAAGAGCGGACTCTGCGCGATTCGCGCTAAAATTGTAATCGACTGCTCGGGCGATGCGGATATTGCCGCGCGCGCGGGCGTAAAGTATGTAATCGGCAACGAGGAGGACGGCAACATCCAGCCTGCGACGCTGTTTCTGCGCGTGGACAATGTGGATACGCCTGCGCTCGTTGCGCATGTCAAGGAGCACGCGGCGGAGATTCGCCCCTTCTATGGCCCGTTTAGCTGGCTGATTCGCGAGAAAAAGGAAGAGTGGGGAGTTCCGCGCGCAGAGGTTTGCCTCTTTGAAGGGCCGCTGCCCGGCGAATACCGGCTCAACGTTACCCGCATTCTGGATGTGGATGGAACGAACCCCGAGGATCTCACCCGCGCGGAGATTGAAGGACTACGCCAGGCGCATAGGGTATTTGACTTTCTCAAAAAATACGCCGTCGGTTTTGAAAACGCGCATTTCCTCGGTACGGCGGATACCATTGGCATTCGCGAAACGCGCCATATCGACGGAAAACACAAACTTACCAAGGAAGAGATCAAGGCTTGCCTCGTTCCGGCGGACTCCATTGCGCTGCTCGCAACCAATATGGACACCCACAACAAAAACGACGAAGGCGGAACCTTCTATACCCATGAGAACGGCCCGTACTTTGGCGTTCCCTATGGCTGTCTCGTGCCAAACGGCGTATCAAACCTGCTTGTGGCCGGGCGCTCGCTCTCTGCGGATGCGGTGGCTGGCTCCGCAACGCGCATGATTCCCTGCTGCATTGTATTTGGTCAGGCGGCGGGTGTTGCGGCGGCAATGGCGATTTCGCAGCAGATTACGCCGGATCGGGTGGATGTTGACGCGCTGCGCAAAACGCTCGTTTCGCAGGGCGCCTATTTAGGCGACTAGGCGGGGCAAACAAATAACTTTTGCCAACGGAGAGGAAACATGAAAGACGGCCTATTCTCCTTTTTGGATTTTACGAAACCGGGCAGGGATCAACCCGAACCGAAGCAGTCGTTTGTGCGGTTCTGGTATCGCTATGCGATGCGGTTTTTCCATCTCATTCGCCTGAATTTAATCTTCTTTGCGGTGTCGCTGCCGTTTTATGTTTGGGCGATGACGATGTATAATGCATACATTACCCAAGAGGGGCTCAAGAGCATTGCGCTGTTTGCCGCGTTGATTCAATACGCGCTGCAGTGGATGCCCGCCGCGATCAGGGCGGCGCTTGTTGTGCTCTCCATTTTGCTCATAGGTCCCGCCAACGCCGGATTGCAATTCGTTGCCGGGCGGTATGCGGCGGGCGAGCATGCCTGGCCGTGGCTGGACTTTTTTGCAGCGGCAAAGGAAAACTGGAAGCAGGGGCTGCTCTTTGGCGTTGTAGACGCGCTGGTCATAGTCGTTTCGTTTTACTATCTGGCTGGATCGGAAACCTTGTTTAGCGCCTATGTTGGCGTTGCGCGCGCGGCTTGGATCATACTATTGGTGTTTTACGGGTTTGGCAGGTGTTATCTGTATCCCATCATGGTTCAGATCGACCTCAAGGTGGGGCAGCTACTGAAAAACGCCGTTTTGCTTGCGCTGGTCAAACCCTGGCGCACGCTGGTGATCCTGCTCACGGCGGCGGCAATCGCGCTGCTCTGCGCCGTTGCGGACATGGTTATACTGCCGCTGTTTGCCTATTCGTTTCTGGCGTATACAACGGGGGCGCTGAGCGCGCCCGTGATTCGCAAGTACCTGATAGACCCCCACAAGCGAAGCGGACACGGCACTTGAGACGCCGCGATCTTAGAAGAATGGATTCTGCAAATCATGCGGATTTGATTTGGAGATAAACGAAACGTATCCTTAGGAGAAGAAAGATGAAAGCCAGCTATTTTTTGGGGAATCGTACCTTCGAACTGCGGGAAACAGACCCCGGCGCGCCCGGCGCGGGCGAGGTCATTGTCCGCGTGGCGGCCTGCGGCGTTTGCGGAACAGACGTGCATATCTTTTACGGCGAGAAGGGCTCAGCGGAGGTTTGTCCGCCCGTTGTGCTCGGCCATGAGTTCGCTGGCGTTGTGGAGCGCGTTGGCGTGGGCGTGAGCGTACTCAAAGAGGGGGACCATGTTACCATAGACCCCAATATTTACTGCGGCGAATGCCGTTTTTGTCGCTCGGGCAAAAAGCAGATGTGCGAAAAAATGCGCGCCGTTGGCGTTACGCAGAATGGCGGCTTTGCCGAACTCTGCCGCGTGCCCGCGGCGCAGTGCCTGCTGCTCAACCCTGACGTTCCGCTGGAGACCGGCGCCATGGCGGAACCCATTGCCTGCTGCATCCACGGGATCGACCGCGTTGGCATTCGCGCGGGGGACTCGGTGCTCGTTGTGGGCGGCGGCGCCATCGGGCTGATTATGATTCAGCTTGCGCGTCTATCAGGGGCATCTCAGGTGGTGCTCAGCGAGCCGGTGGAGATGCGCAGGGCGGCCGGGCTTGCGCTCGGCGCAGCGGCCGCCATCGATCCGCTGACACAGGATCTCAACGCGGAACTGCGCCGCGTGTTCGGCGCGGATGGCGCGGATGTGGTTATTGAGTGCGTCGGCCGCGTATCGGCAACGGCGCAGGCGGTCTCCGCTGCGCGTAAGGGCGGCTCCGTGCTGCTCTTCAGCGTACCAAAGCCGGGCGATACCTACCCGCTGCCGCTGATGGATGTGTTTCATAAGGAGCTCACGATCTATGGTTCGTTTGTCAATCCGGATACGCACCAGCGCGCGGTGGATTTAATCAACGCGGGGCTCATTCACATGAAGCCGATTATCACCCATCGCTACGCGCTGGAGCAGCTCGAGGCGGCGATTGCCATGCAAACGAGCGCGGAGTCGCTTAAGGTTATTGTCGTGCCGTAAAGCCCGATTACTAAAGCCATATAATCTTCGTTAAAACAGGAGAGTCATTTTGAATACGATAAGCTATCAAAAACAGATTCCCGTTCGGGAGCGCTACAATGTTATCGTTGCCGGCGCGGGACCGGCTGGCATCTGCGCCGCCGTTGCCGCCGCGCGGCAGGGCGCGCGCGTCGCGCTCATCGAGCGCTATGGCGTGCTCGGCGGCAATCTCACCGTGGGCGCGGTTGGGCCGATTCTCGGCCTTGTGTCTGCTGGGACCATGCGCGATGAGCTCATGCCGCTACTCGGCGTGGGTAAAAACGATATGCTCGGCGAGGTTGGCGTTGCCCACGATATGGAGCGCGCAAAGCTCGTTTTAGCCGAGTTTGTTGCGCATGAAAACATAGAGGTCTATCTGCAATCCATGGTGATGGACGCGATTATGGCCGAAAAGACCATTCGCGGTGTTACGATCTCCACAAAAGAGGGCGTATTTGCCCTGCTTGCGGACACGGTTGTGGACTGCACGGGGGACGGGGACGTTGCCTTTTTTGCCGGAGCGGACGTTCAAAAAGGGCGGGACGACGGCCTGATGCAGCCCGTTACGCTTGAGTTTACGCTGGACAATGTGGACGAGAACCGCGCGGTGGTCTGCATTGGGGATGTGGACGACGTTCAGCTCAACGGCGAGCGCTTTTTGGACTACTGCAAGCGCTGCGGGGACGAAGGCCTGCTGCCGGGGCATATTGTTGCCGTCCGCCTGCACCGTACCACCAAGCCCGGCGAGCGACAGGTTAACACCACGCAGGCAAACGGCGTGGATAGCACAAAGGTAACCGATTTATATCCCGCCGAGCTGGAACTGCGCAGGCAGATCGATCTGTTGATTCGCTTCTTTCGCGAAAACCTGCCGGGATATGAGCAGTGCAAGTGCGTATCCAGCGGGGCGACGCTCGGCGTGCGCGAGACGCGCCGCGTGATGGGCGACTATGTAATCACCGCCGAAGAACTCGCCGCTGGCAAGCGCTTTGCGGACGTTGTTGTGCACCGCGCGGAGTTTATTGTGGACATCCACAATCCCGCGGGTGCTGGTCAGGCGGAGGCGAAGATTCAATACGTTGAGCCATACGACCTGCCATATGGCTGCTTTCTTCCGCGCGGAATCGAGGGCTTACTCGTTGCGGGGCGCTGTATCTCTGGCACGCACCGCGCGCATGCTTCCTACCGCGTAATGTCCATCTGCATGGCAATGGGGGAGGCGGCTGGCGTCGCCGCCGCGCTAAGTGCAAAGCGACATGTTTCGCCGCGCGCGCTGGGCTACCGCGACGTTCAGGAAGCGCTTATTAAAAAAGGAGTTTCGCTTTTTGATTAAGCCTGCACAGCAGAGTAAAACATCTTTTGATCCATGTTTTATATTAAAGGCGTTTCGCTTTTTGGCTAAACCAACGTTATAGAAATAGTCCTTCGATCCAAACAAACTTCTCGACAACACAAAACAGCGGCGGATTTTACTCCGTCGCTGCTTTCTTATACGCAGATTATTTTTTCGGCTCCGTCTCGTGCTCCGGCAGACGAACGGGAAAACGCAACGTAACAAACGTACCCGTGCCGGGCATGGAGACAATCTCAAACCCGTCCTCGGGATGCATGCCAAAGAGCTCCAGCCGCTTACGCACATTGGAAATTCCATAGCTCTTTTCGGCGATGCTGCCGTCCAGTATGGAGCGCAGGCGATCCTCGGCAATGCCGTTTCCATTGTCGGATATCTCCACGCTGATGGTGTCGTCGTCCCGAACCACGCAGATGCTGAGCTTGCGATCCGGCTTATCCGCATAAAGAATGCCATGCAGCAGCGCGTTTTCCACAAAGGGCTGGAGGGAGAGCTTGGGAATCAGGCAGTTCACTGAGTCCGGATCGATTTCGGACGTAAATACAAACGTATCGGGAAAGCGCTTGATCATAATGCCGACATAGGTCTTTGTCAGTTCAATTTCTTCTTCTATGCGCACAATATCCCTGCCGTTGCTTAGGCTGAGCTGGAAATAGCGCGAGAGCGCGTTTACCATCCAAATGCTGTCCTTCACGCGCCCGTCCGCAGTCATCCACTTAATGATATCCAGCGTGTTGTAGAGAAAGTGCGGGTTAATCTGTGCCTGGAGCGCGCGCATTTGAAAGTCGCGCACCTCGATTTCGTTTTGATACTGCAAGTCGAGCAGCGCTTTTATGGTAACGACCATGCGGTTCGCATTTTGTTCCAGCGTAGCAAGCGAGCTGGGGTGCCGGTCGCGGTTTACAATTTCAATTGGCGGCTGATCGCTCGTCAGATTCTCGAGCTCGCCGTTTTCTAGTAGCTCAATGGCCGAGTTAATGCGAATCAGCGTGCTCTCGATTACGATGTTGTAGGTAACAACGAGCGCGGCAATAAACGAAAGAATGATGACGAGAATGATGATGATCCGCACC
Source organism: Clostridiaceae bacterium (assembly GCA_039683525.1). Classification (GTDB taxonomy): domain Bacteria; phylum Bacillota; class Clostridia; order Christensenellales; family CAG-138; genus UBA7703. The sequence continues at coordinate 1,669 of JBDKRF010000046.1, read as the reverse complement.
ATATCCAGCGAGAAGAACCCTTGCGAAAACACGGCCTTATGCGGAACCGTCATCACAAGATACCAGTTTGTAGCCGTGAGCCGCGAGGAAACAAGAATGACGCGCTCGCCGTTGACAACTACCGAGGTTCCGCCTTTGCTTGCGCTATTGAGGGCGGAGAGCGCGCTGCCCGTGAGCAGTTGAGTTCCCATGAGCGACGCATCGGGGTGCGCAAGCACAACGCCTTCGCTATTGACCAGAAACAGTGTTTCGTCCTTATCAAACCCCATGGAGAGCACGCTGTTGAATTTTGCCACGTCAATATCCAAATACAAAACGCCGACAACGCGCTCGTAGCTCTGCGCGCTGGAGACCGCCATTTCACAGGAGATCACCTGAATCGGCTTTTCGCCAAAGGTAACGGTGAGCGTTTTCGGCTCGATCCAGTTAATGCCTCGCAGTTGCGATATCGTTCCGCCGGAGTTTTTAATGGAACTATAGAGTTCCTTGAGGGAATAAAACGTATCCCGTTGGCTTGCGTAGCGCTTGCTGCTTGGCACAAACAAGCGCAGCTTGGTGATCATGTGCTTGCCCTGGTATTCGTTAATCAGGCGCATGAGCTCGTTGTATTCCTCAAGCTGCTCGTCGTAATCCCGCGTGGAGGAGTTGAGGTAGGGATAAAACGTTGTGAGGATGGACATTGCGATCTCTTCTACCTGCTCCATGCGGTAGTCGATATTGTTTTTGCACTGGAGCACGGAGACCTCCATATTCCGGAAAATCTCCTTCTCCATGGAGGAGGCGGAGTAGAGCGAGTAGACGAACAAACTCAGCGTCATCGGTAAAATGAGCAGCGAAAGACAGAGCGCCACCATGCGCTTTGTCGTATGAATCGACTGGTGAAAGAGGCGGATATCGATTGTCTCATCCAGCTTTTTGAAAAAGCACTGACGCGTTTTCTTCATGATTGATTCTCCCGTTTTGACCTACCCCAGTTGGCTCACTTCAGCTCTGCTGAAGGCAAACGTCCCGAAACTCGCTTGGGGTCATCATGGTTACCTTTTTAAAGAGCTTTGAAAAATAGCTGGGCGAAAGGTAGCCAACCTTGTAGCAAACGTCGTATAGCTTAATATGCGGGTCGGCGAGAAACTGTTTTGCCTGCTGCATTCGAATTTGCGTGAGATATTCGTTTACAGTTTGTCCCGTTTCCTGCTTAAACACAACGCAGAGGTATGTTGGCGTGAGGTAAACCTCCTCCGCGAGCGACGCAATGGAGAGCTGCTCCATATACCGCGTTTGAATGATATCACGCACGCGCTCAATAATATAGTGGGAGTGTGTTTCGCTTCGGGTGTTGATGAGCTGGGTAACCTCGTCGAACATGTTGAGCACAAAGAGTTTTTGCTCGCGAATGTCCCCGCAGCAGAGAAAACGCTCCAGCAGCTTTGCGTGGTTGTCGTAGGAGCCCCGTTCGCCGGAGCGCGCGTTGGCGAGCACCTGGACTGGAAGCAACAGCAGAAAAAGCAGAAAATTCTGCCGGTCGGTTTCCGAGGGAATTACTTCGAGTTCCTCATAGGTTTTTTCTACCGAGGCTCTCACGCGCGCAGCGTCGCCGGACATCAGCGCATCCGCAATGCTGCGCTGTGCGTTTTCCTGCGCGCTGCGAATGGTAACGCTCTCTTCGAATTTA
>JBDKRF010000045.1:0-3059 GCA_039683525.1 Clostridiaceae bacterium | reverse complement strand
ATGATCGAACTAAACGGAATTACGCTGACAATCGAGGAGGTCGCACGCGTTGCACGCGAGCGGGAGCTCGCGGAGATCTCGCAGGAAGCGTGCGAGGCCATCAACCTATCCCGCGCGCATGTGGTGGCGATGCTCAAGAGCGGCGAGGCGGTCTATGGCCTCACCACCGGCTTTGGCAAGTTTTCGGATACGCGTATTGCGGACGCGGACACAGAGGAACTTCAGCGAAACCTGATCGTGAGCCACTCATGCGGCACGGGCGAACCGCTGCCTATCGAGGCGGTGCGCGGGGTGATGCTGCTGCGGCTCAACGCGCTGGTCAGCGGATTTTCCGGCATCCGGCTTTCCACGATGGAGACACTGCTTCGTATGCTCAACGCGGGTGTGCATCCCGTGATCCCCGAAAAAGGCAGCCTCGGTGCAAGCGGAGACCTTGTTCCCCTGGCGCATATGGTACTGCCGATGATCGGGCTTGGTCATGCGGAGTATCGCGGAGAAATCCTCGCAGGTGAGGAGGCCATGCGCCGCGCGGGGATACCGACGATCAAGCTCGCGGCGAAGGAAGGCCTCGCGCTGATCAACGGGACCCAGGTGATGACCGCCATCGGCGCGCTTTGCGTTTACGACGCGGTGCGGCTGAGTAAGAACGCGGATATCATCGCATCGCTGACCTGTGAGGCGCAAAACAGCATCACAAAGGCGTTTGATCCACGCGTGCATCAGCTGCGCGGACATGCCGGGCAGATCGCTTGCGCGGAGAACCTGAGGAACCTATTAAAGGATAGCCAGCTTTCCGGTGAGAATATCCCCGGCAAGGTACAGGACGCGTATTCCATCCGCTGCATTCCGCAGATTCACGGCGCAAGCAGGGACGCAATCGAATATGTCTACAACGCGGTCAGCCGCGAGATCAATGCGGTAACCGACAATCCCCTGATCTTTCCGAAAGAGGGAGACGTCATCTCCGGCGGCAACTTCCACGGACAGCCGATGGCGCTCGCGTTCGACTTTCTCGCCATCGCGCTTGCGGAGTTTGCCAATGTCTCCGAGCGCAGAACCGAGCGCCTCGTCAATCCTGCGCTCAACAATCACCTGCCCGCGTTCTTAGCGCCCAACGGCGGCCTCAACAGCGGGTTTATGATCGCGCAATACGCGGCAGCATCGCTGGTCTCGGAAAACAAGATTCTGGCGCACCCCGCAAGCGTGGACTCGATTCCCTCCTCCGCCAATCAGGAGGATCACGTCAGCATGGGCACCATCGCGGCGCGAAAAGCGGTCGAGATTCTCAAAAACGTGCAGCGCGTGCTCGCCATCGAGCTTTTCGCGGCGGGGCAGGCGGCGGGCCTGATCGGGGATACAAAGCTCGCGCCCGCGACTCGCGCGGCATACGACGTGCTGCGAGCAGAAGTACCTCAGGTTGAGCGCGATATCTTAATGTATGAGCAGATGCAGAAATGCGAGCGCATCGTGATCGAGAATCGGCTGATTTCCGCCGTGGAAGCGATCACGGGTGAGCTGAATTGAGAGAGTTAGGAGATGCGGCGATGATGAACGGGAACAGTACGATACGCTTAGGCTGCGAGCTGCCGACGATGCCGGAAATTGACCCGGGCAAGCGCCGCGCACCGGATCGCGGCTATCGCTTATCTCCCGCGCAGACGCGGCAGGCGCTGAAAAATGCGCTCCGCTATGTGCCGGAGTCGCTCCACGAAACCCTCGCGCCGGAATTTTTGCACGAGCTTACGACGCGCGGGCGCATCTACGCCTACCGTTACCGCCCGCAGGGTCGCATCTACGGCAAACCCATCGATGCATACAAAGGCAACTGCCTTGCCGGGCGCGCGCTGCAGGTGATGATCGACAACAACCTCGATTTTGACGTCGCGCTCTATCCCTACGAACTCGTCACCTACGGCGAGACTGGGCAGGTTTGCCAGAACTGGCTGCAATACCGCCTGATCAAGCGGTATCTGGAAGAGCTCACCGATGAGCAGACGCTGGTGCTGGAGTCGGGCCACCCCGTCGGGCTGTTTCCGAGTAAACCGGAGGCCCCGCGTGTGATTCTCACCAACGCGCTGATGATCGGCATGTTCGATAACCTCGACGATTGGGAGATCGCGGAGCAGATGGGCGTCGCCAACTATGGTCAGATGACCGCGGGCGGCTGGATGTACATCGGCCCGCAGGGCATCGTCCACGGCACGTTTAACACGATTTTAGGCGTCGGGCGCAAGTATCTCGGCGTTGCCAGTGATGGCGATCTGCGCGGCAAGGTGTTTGTCTCGTCGGGGCTTGGCGGCATGAGCGGCGCGCAGCCAAAGGCTGCCTTCATCGCGGGCGCGGTCGGCGTGTTTGCGGAGGTGGACGCCTCCCGCATCCAGACCCGCTTCGATCAGGGCTGGGTCAACATGGTTTCGGACGATCTGGACACGGTCTTTGCCCGCGCGGAGCAGGCGAGGCAAAGCGGTGAGCGGATTTCGATTGCCTACCACGGCAACATCGTGGACTTATTAGAAGCGGCGATTGCGCGAGACTTTGCCATCGATCTACTCAGCGACCAAACCTCCTGCCACAACGCCTACAACGGCGGGTACTGCCCCGCCGGGCTGACGTTTGAGGAGCGCACGACGCTGCTGCACCGCGACCGCGCGGCGTTCCGCCGTCTGGTGGACGCGTCGCTCAAACGCCATATCGCGGCGGTTCGCGCGCTGACGGCGCGGGGAACGCGCTTTTTCGACTATGGCAATTCGTTTCTCAAGGCGGTATTCGACGCGGGCGAAACCTGGATTGCCAGGAACGGCGCGGATACGAAAGACGGGTTCGTTTTTCCATCCTACGTGGAGGACATCATGGGGCCGCTGCTCTTCGACTACGGCTACGGCCCGTTCCGCTGGGTGTGCTTGAGCGGCGAACACGAGGATTTGGTCAAAACCGACCGCGCGGCGATGGAGTGCATAGACCCATCCCGCTGCTGGCAGGACCGCGACAACTACGTTTGGATTCGGGACGCGGAGCAAAACCGGCTCGTGGTCGGCACCGAGGCGCGGATTCTGTATCAG
>JBDKRF010000044.1:0-12337 GCA_039683525.1 Clostridiaceae bacterium | reverse complement strand
CGCATGTATGCGCCGTCATTTCAGTAATGATCAGCGGAGCAAAGCCTTAGAGCAACTTACTTTCGATTCAACTCCAAACGTCGCGGCGCGTTTGCATGCAAACATGCGCAACGTGTGAAATCCGATCTTAGATCTAAAAAACTATTCAGAGATATACGGGTTTGTTTTCATCGGCCAAAGCCATGCTTTGGCCGATGAATATTTGTGCGCGTAAGGATGTATATTATCATTAGTTTCACTGAATAATTCTGGATTCTTATAAGATGAATCGCACAATGAATGTGACATAAATCGGATATAATTTATACGTTTGGTGTAATTATTGTGCGATTTTTGGATCAAAGTTTGCCAGAATTTGTTTCATATGAAAACATGAACGCAAAGGTGTTACATTTCAAATGACTAGTTGAAATTATCTAACTGGTAGTGTAGTATACAATAAGTGAACAAATATGAACTGGAGTTTGCGCAGGCGTGATTTATAACATCGTTCCGGAATATATCTCCTGCGTTTTAATGGCGCTCATTGGCGTCTATATGTTGTTCGACAAAAAATCCAGATCTCTAAAGGAACTGATTTTCCAAATTAGTCTAGTGTTTGCATTGCTTGCGAGCGTGTGCAACATCTGCTCCATCTATACCATTGAAAACGCTGCGCGAATGCCCCTGCTTCTGAATGTCGCACTCAATACGTTTTATTATTTCGCAGTCGCGGCGATGACGATGTTGGTTTCGCTGACAACCTACGTGACCATGTTTGAAGGGCGTTATCACGAACGCCGGTTTAAAGCCGCGATCGTAATTCCGCTCCTTTATTTTATTCTGGAAGTCGTAATCGTACTGATCAACCTCGGTACGGGCTTGATCTTCTATTTCGATGAACAGCACCTCTATCATGCGGGGCCGCTCAATGCGATTGGCGTTGCGTTCTTAGCGCTTGCCATCGTCAACATCGTCTGGTTCGGCATCCTGGAGCGCAAGAAATTCCGCAAGTCTTTCCGCCTGATTCTAATCGTGATGCCGTCCATCGGTGTGGTCGTTGGAGCGGTGCAGTACTTCTTTCCCAAGACGATACTCACCGGCACCATCTATGCATTTTCGCTCTTGACACTCTTCATCGCAGGACAGCAGCAGCGCGCGCGTGTCGACGCCCTGACAGAGCTCTCCAACCGCGAGGCATTTTTCAACGACATCAGCCGCTTATGCCTCAAAAAGACGCCGTATTCCATCATCCTGATCGGGCTGAAAAACTTCAAGCAGGTCAATGGGCAACTCGGTCAGCGGGCAGGCGATGCGTTGCTCTGCTCGGTCGGATCCTATCTGGCGCAGCTTACGCCTTGCGCTGCGGCTTACAGAACATCCGGCGTGCAGTTTACGCTGCTGGTCAAGAAAATCAACCAAAGCGAGTATGAAACGCTGTTTCAATCGGTGATGGAGCGCTTTACGCAGCCCTGGTATACGGACATTTGCAGCGCGGAGCTGCATGCGATCTTTGCGGATATCCATAGCCCGGAGCATGCCGCAGAGGTGGACGAGGTGATTGCCTCGCTGGAATATGCGACGCGTCTTGCCAAGCAGGACCCGAACGGCAAACCCGTGCGCTTTTCCTACCGGCTGAAAAACCAATTTGCGCGCAGGAATTATGTGATATCGCAGATGGAGAAAGCGCTTCAGCAGGATTTGTTCTTTCTTAATATTCAACCGGTATACGACATCAAGCAGCAGCGATTCACCGGCGGCGAGGTGCTGCTTCGCTTGAACGAAGACAACGGCATGCCGATTTCACCGGGTGAGTTTATTCCGATTGCCATCGAGATCGGGATAGCTACCAAACTCGGCTTGATGGTGATGGAGAAGGTTTGCCAATACTTACACGCGAACCAAAAACTCGATATCGGGTGGCTTTCGATCAATATCTCATCGCAGCAGGATGAATTCGATGAGACGGTGCATCACTTAGAGATGCTGCTGGATGAGTATGCTGTTGCGCCGGAGCGCATCAAGTTGGAAATCACCGAGATGGTGCTGCTGGAAGACCTGGAGCGCGCGCATGCGACGATGGACGAGCTGAATCGTCGCGGCATCGGCGTCTATCTGGATGATTTCGGGACGGGTTACAGCAATCTGGTCAACGTGATGACGCTACCGTTTGAGTGCGTGAAGATCGACAAAGGGTTTATCCGCAACATCGCGACGCATCCGAAATCGCGTGGGATGCTGCAAACCGTCGTTGGCGGATTGCGCAGCATGAACGTGATTGCGCTTGCCGAAGGCGTGGAGACCGATGAGCAGGATTCCATCGTGCGAGAGCTGGGGATCGATCGCATCCAGGGATACTATTATGCGCGCCCGATGCCCGCCGAGGAATTCGCCTGGCTCATCAACCAGCGTTGTCCCATCATAGCAAAACAGAGCGACTTGTAATCAACGGAAAAAACACAAACGCCGCAAGATGATTCTTGCGGCGTTTTGTTTGTTAGCGCTTTGCGTCTCCGGTGACTGTGTTCGATCTTAACTGCTTATTTCTCCATGATCTCGTCAAAGAGCTGAGATTTGAGCGCCAGCACCGTGGAGAGCACGTCCGAAACGGGAACCTGCTTTTTGATCCGCTTGTCGCGCGTGGTCAGCTCGATCATGCCGTCTGCGAGATTGCGGGGGCTGACGGTGAGGCGAATCGGAGCGCCGATGAGGTCGGCTTCCGAGAAGACGACACCGGCACTGACGGCGCGGTCGTCGATGATGGTCTCCACGCCTGCTTTTTGCAGCGCGGCATAGAGCTCTTCGCCAACGCGTTTGGGCTCCTCCTGATCCGCACGAAGTACGCAGATTTGCGCCTCCCAGGGCGCGATGCTGATCGGCCAGATGGGGCCGTATTCATCATGACTCTCTTCGCAGACGCTTGCGGCCATTCGGCCTACGCCGATGCCATAGCAGCCCATGATTGGGTATTGCAGCGCGCCGTTTTCGTCGAGATACTGCATGTTCATGCTCTTGGTGTATTTGTCTCCCAGTTGGAAGATGTTGCCGACCTCGATGCCGTTGCTGATGGTCAGCGTCGGTTTGCCACAGACGGGACAGATGCCACCGGGGATCGCGCGGGCGACATCAACAAACGAAACCTTGCCGTAGTCGCGCTCAATGTTGAATCCCGTATAGTGATAATCCTGCTGGTTCGCACCGCAGACGAGGGCGCCGACGCCCTCCAGCGAGCGATCGAACAGCACGGCAATCTTCTTGGTGTCGAGCCCCTTGGGACCGATGAAGCCCGCGACGATGCCGCTCCCCGGCGTGATGACGGCGGGGTGGATCTCCGCGCCGATGGTATTGCGCAGCTTGGTTTCGTGTACCTCAAGGTCTCCGCGCACAAACGCGATGACATAGCTGTCGTCTGCGTTGCGCTGATAGACCACGGCTTTGCAGGTGGCGTTGTGCGGCTTATGCAGATAGCCCGCGACTTCCTCGATGGTCGCCATCTCCGGCGTGAGCACGAGGGTGAGTGCTTCGGTTGTGGACAGGGCGGAATTATCCACCACGCTGGCGCAGGCTTCGATGTTTGCCTTGAAGTCGCAGTTGTCGCAGATGGCCAGCGTGTCTTCGCCGATTGCGGTGAGCAGCATAAACTCGTGGGAAACGCGGCCGCCCATCATGCCGGAGTCGGAGAGCACGGCGATGACGTTTTTGCAGCCCGCGCGCTGAAAGATGCGCTCATACGCCACATAGCAGCGCTGGTAATACGCTTCCAGATCGGCTTGCGTGGTGTGGAAGGAATACGCGTCCTTCATGGTAAATTCGCGCACGCGAATGAGACCGCCGCGGGAGCGGGGTTCATCGCGGAACTTGGTCTGAATCTGATAGATCATGAAGGGATACTTGGCATAGCTCTTGGCAGCGTCGCGCGCAAGATGAACCGCTGCTTCCTCGTGTGTCATGCCGAGCACCATATCCGCGCCCATACGGTCGGTCAGGCGAACCAGCTCTTTGCCAACGCTCGTAAATCTGCCACTCTCTTTCCAGAGATCGGCGGGTAGAACGACGGGGAAGAGCACTTCCTGTCCTTCGATGGCGTCCATTTCCTCGCGGATGATGCGTTCGATTTTCTGCGTGATGCGTCTTGCGGGCGGCAGAAGCGTATACACGCCGGTGTTGATCTGCTTGATGTAGCCGCCGCGCACCATGAGCGCGTGGCTCTCGATGGTGCAGTCCGCGGGTTTCTCTTTGTAACGCTCGCCGAGCAATTCGCTCATTCTCATAGCCTAATTCTCCTACATAACCACAATAATTCTGATAAACAATTTATTATCACCCAGAAATCGTGATTTGACAAGGGGAAAAGTCAGGAATCCCGTTGTGAACGCTGTGTGAGAAAGTCACATTGCATCTTGACACGGCGCATGGATTTACCATAAACTAAGGTATCAATCATATCCGACAGGCGTATGATCGGAAAAGAGTAAGCAGTCTCAGTTTGTTCCAAGAGAGGGTTGGTCACCGGCTGAAAGCCAACCTGAACCAGAGTTGCCGAAGTGCCTTCCGAGAGCCGCCGCCGACAAAGTGCCGCCATGGGATGGACTGGCCGAGTATCGGCGGACGCAGCAGCTGCGTTACAGCCTTGAGAGGAAGAATTGTTGTAATTCTTCAAATAAAGTGGAACCGCGATGCGCAATCGTCTTTATGATGGTTGCGCTTATTTTATTTGCTGACGGTTTGCCAATCGAAGCACGCCGCGAAAGGAAACGCAAACGATATGTTCAAAACGCTGAAAAGCGATCTGCAGGCGGTCTTAAAACGCGATCCCGCCGCAAAATCCATCTGGGAGGTCATGCTCTGCTACCCGGGGTTTCGTGCCGTGCGCATCCACCGCAGAGCAAACTGGCTTTACCGGAGAAAGATGCATCTATTGGCGCGCATCACGTCAGAGTGGTGCCGCTTTACGACGGGCATCGACATCCACCCGGGCGCAACGATCGGCAAGCGCCTCTTTATCGACCACGGCGTTGGCGTAGTCATCGGCGAGACCGCGGTGATCGGCGACGACGTGACCATCTTTCAGGGCGCAACACTTGGCGGAACGGGTAAGGATACCGGCAAGCGCCACCCGACGATCGGCGATCACGTCACCATCTCGGCGGGTGCGAAGGTGCTTGGCCCTGTGACGGTCGGCAGCCACGCGAAGATCGGAGCCGGCGCGGTGGTGCTCAAGGATGTGCCCGCGTTTTCCACGGTGGTCGGCGTGCCGGGGCATGTGGTGCGTCTTTACGGCTGCAAGGTGCCTTGCGATCGAGTAGGCATGTGCGACGACGGCAAGTGCGAGTGTAACGAAACCGACAAGTGTGTTCGCAGAACCGAAAGCCTATCCGGAGAGGAAGGCGTCGATCTCGATCAGGTCGATCTGCCCGACCCGGTGGAACAGCAGTTGGAGCAGCTCAAGCAGCGCCTGGACGCGCTGGAAGCGGAGCTGCGGGAGAAAAGCAAGTCTTAACAGCAGATTTCTCAATACGATTGGAGCAATCTGTGATATAGTATAACGATACACGGAGGAAATACCATGCAGATCTATAATACGATGACGCGTAAGAAAGAGGAGCTCATACCGCTCGTTCCGGGACAGATTTCGATGTATGCCTGCGGACCTACGGTCTACAACTACTTCCATATCGGCAATGCGCGTCCGTTTATCGTATTCGACACCCTGCGCCGCTATCTGGAATACCGCGGATACAACGTGCGCTTTGTACAGAACTTTACGGACATCGATGATAAGATGATTCGCCGGGCAAACGAAGAGGGCACGACGGTCAAGGAGCTCGGCGAGCGCTTCATCAAGGAATACTATCACGATGCAGATGCGCTGGGCGTGCGCCGCGCGAGCGTGAACCCCAGAGCGACCGAGCACATCGGCGAGATCATCTCGCTCGTGAGCACTCTGATCGAGAAGGGCCACGCATACGCCACGCCGGATGGAGACGTTTACTTCTCCGTTCGCAGTTTCGAAGGCTACGGCAAGCTCTCCGGCCAGAATATTGACGATCTGGAAAACGGCGCGCGTGTTGATCCCGACGAAGCCAAGCGCGACCCGCTCGACTTCGCGCTCTGGAAAGCGGAAAAACCCGGCGAACCGAGCTGGGATTCCCCCTGGGGCAAGGGCAGGCCGGGCTGGCACATCGAGTGCTCCGCCATGAGCATGGCGATCCTCGGCGAAACGTTTGATATTCACGGCGGCGGGCAGGATCTGATCTTTCCGCACCATGAAAACGAGATTGCGCAGAGCGAGGCCGCAACGGGACACCCATTTGCGCGCTACTGGATGCACAACGGCTACATCAACGTCGATAATCAGAAGATGGGTAAATCGCTCAATAACTTCTTCACCGTGCGCGATATTGCGAAGGAATTCGACCTTGAGGCTGTGCGCATGTTCATGCTCAGTGTGCAGTACAGAAACCCGGTGAACTTCTCCCGCGAGATGATCCAGCAGGCCGAGAGCGCGCTGGAGCGCCTCCGCACCGCGAAGGAACGCCTGGCGGAAGCGCCGATCGCACCCGAAGGCACGGCGGAGGACGCGGTGTTTCTCACGCAGCTACAGGATATCAAGGCACGCTTCTGCGAGGCGATGGACGACGACCTGAACACGGCGGATGCCATTGGCGTGCTGTTTGACTTCGCGAGAACCGCAAACACGTTTGTTACGGAACCGCGCGGCAAGGCGGCGATTGAAGCAGGTCAGGCGCTCCTTGACGAACTCACCGGAGTGTTGGGCATCTTGGCCCCGAAGAAGACCGAGGAGTTCCCCGCCGAAGCGTTGGCGCTGCTCGAAGAGCGGCAGGTTGTCCGCCAGGCTAAGAACTTCGCGCGCGCGGATGAGATTCGTGATGCGCTCAAGGAAATGGGCTTTACCGTGGAGGACACGGCAACCGGCCCGAAGCTGAAGAAGCTATAATCAGAAGCTACAATCAATCGAACCGAACGAAAAGAAATACATTTTGACAAGGAGAAAACATTATGTCCAGCTCATTTGCCATGTTTGACTGGCTGCTGCTCGCCGTTTCCGTCTACGTGCTCTACTCGGGCATCGTCGGCAAGGGTAAACTCTACAGTGTGGAGAATATCAAAGAGGGTAAGCAGGAGGAGTTTAAAGCACTCTCCCGCAAGATCTACATCTTCCTCGGCATCGCGATGGTGATCAACAGCGCGGCATCCCTGCTTCGCAACACCTTCTACGCCTACCAGGAGATCACGCCCGCAACCGAGACGGCAAAGGCCGTGTACGGCTGGGTGACGATCAAAGAACTCGGCGCGTTTTCCTTCCTCACGGCTCCGGTGTTTGACATCATCTCCTATGTTGCGCTCGCACTGACGCTGGGACTCATCGTGTTCCTCGTCGTCAAAATGCGCAAGTATGTCGACAAGACCGCGCAGTCGAAAGCAAGCCAGGGTCCCGCCGCGCGCAGCGGCTCTTCCATGCCGTCCTCCGCGTTTAACTTCGACGAAGAGGACAAAAAAGGCCAATAAGGCCTAAATGGCAATCCGGAGAGCCTGAGGGGTTACCCTTCGGGCTCTTTTCATTCGGGCGAACCGTAAACACTTGTGATTGTCAGCGGGCAAAGGGAATGATATGATACGTTCAAGCGAAAAGCTCCCGCATTCGGGCGAAAACGCAATAGAAACAGAAACGGAAAAAACAATTAACCACATGAAAAGAGAAATACGCGGTAATATCGGCGGCATTCGAGACATCGTTCTCAACGAAATGCTGCTGCTGTATGATATGGAGATGTCCGCGGACGAGTTCCTTTCGGACGAAATTTGCGACGCGCTGGTTCATTTCACCTCGCTGATCAACCGCGAGGTGCTGATCTACGTTTCGCGCGTGGGCAAGATTGAGGACATCCGCGTCGGCGACGACCACTCCGTCCATATGGAAGAGATGCGCCTTGTGCGCAACATCGATCGCCTCAGCGGCGTTCGCTGCATCCACACGCACCCGAACGAGACGGGCTATCTTTCCGATGTCGACATTGGCTCGCTCAACGCGCTGCGCCTCGACGCCATGTGCGCCATCGGCGTCAAGGAAGGCCGGGCAAGCAGCGTCTATGCCGCGTTCATCGGGGACATGGAAGGCGAAGAGCGCATTCCCGTTTGGTACGGGCCGATGCGCGCGCATCACCTACCGCAAAAACAGCTCATGGACGCGATTCAAGAGGCGGACAAGCGCCTTCTTTCCGATACCTACAACATCGTGGAGATCAAGCCGGATCGCGCGGTGCTCGCGGGCATCGAGTCCGCAGACGGCTACGACACGCTCTCCGAATTGGCGGAGCTTTGCCAGACCGCGGGCATCAAGGTGGTTGCTAAAGAGCAGCAGCGTAGGCGCGCTGTGGACGCCGGAACCTACATCGGCAGCGGAAAAGCGGAGGAGCTTGCGTTGACCGCTTCCGCGTGCGAGGCGGACATCTTCGTGTTTGACGATGAGCTAACCGCCATTCAGCTGCGCAATCTGGAGCTGGTGCTGGGGCTTCCCATCATCGACCGCACGATGCTGATTCTGGATATCTTCGCGCAGCGCGCGCAGTCCCGCGAGGGCAAGCTGCAGGTCGAGCTTGCGCAATTGAAGTACCGTTTGCCGCGCTTACTCGGCATGGGCAAGGTGCTCTCGCGTCAGGGCTCCTCCGGCGTCGGCATGCGCGGGCCGGGCGAAAAAAAGCTGGAGATCGACCGCCGCAGAATCCGCAGGCGCGTCTTTGAACTCGAACAGGAGCTCGCCGAGATTGAAAAACAGCGCGGCTTACGCCGAGCCAAGCGCGCGGCAAACCCGATTCCCGTCGTGGCGCTGGTGGGTTACACCAACGCGGGCAAATCGACGCTCTTAAACCTGCTCTCCGGTGCGGATGCGCTGGCGGAAGACAAGCTCTTTGCGACGCTCGATCCCATCGTGAGGAAGGTTACCCTGCCCAACGGTACGGAATTTCTTCTGAGCGATACGGTAGGGTTCATCAACAAACTCCCGCATGATCTGGTCAACGCGTTTCGCTCAACGCTGGACGAAGTGTGTGACGCGGATCTCGTGCTGCATGTCGTCGATAGCTCCAGCGACTATTATGAGGTGCAGATGCGCGTGGTCGAGGAGGTTTTGACCTCGCTCGGCGCGCTGGATACACCGCGAATCGACGTTTTCAACAAGATCGACAAGCCCGAAGCCAAGCCAAGGAGCGGCGGCATCGCCGTCAGCGCGGCAACCGCCGAGGGCATAGACTCGCTGCTCAAAGCGATTGAGGAAGCACTCACAAAGTCGCAGGTGCGGCTTGAGGTCGTGGTTCCGTATGAGAAGCATGGCGCGATGCAGATGATCCGCCAGAGCGCGACCATCCTCGCGGAGAGCCACGAGGAGGACGGCACACACCTGACGCTGCTGCTCAACGAAAGCGAAACCTGGCGCATCAAAAAGGCTATCATGGGGCAGGGCACAGAAAAACCGGAGTCATTTGACGATTAACCCAAGTAACACAAGCAGCACAAAAGCCGCCCTTACGGGCGGCTTTGCTTGTGACTGGATCGGTTACTGGAACGCGTTTGGCTGCGCATCGCTGGGCATACGCCAGTCTCCGCGCGGGGAGAGGGCGACGTTGCCGACGCGGGGGCCGTCGGGGATGCAGTTGCGCTTGAATTGCTGAGAGAAGAAGCGGCGGATGAACATGGAGTACCATTTCTCGATGGTAGCATTGTCGTAATCGCCGTCGAAGGCGTATTTCGCTACGCGGACGATCTTCTCTTTGCCCGCGCCGCGGCGAAGCATGTGGTAGAGGAAGAAATCGTGTAGTTCATACGGGCCTACGATGTCCTCCGTGACCTGCGTGATCTCGCCATCCTTCGGCGGCAGCAGCTCCGGGCTGACGGGCGTATCGACGATGTCGATCAACACCTCTTTCAGCGCGTCGTCCGACTTGCTCGCAAAGTAGCGCAGCATTGCGCGGATGAGGGTCTTGGGGACATCCGCGTTGACGCCGTAGTTGGACATATGATCGCCGTTAAACGTCGCAAACCCCAGCGCAAGTTCGCTCAGGTCGCCCGTGCCGATGACGAGCCCGCCGTACATATTCGCCAGATCCATCAGCACCTGCGTGCGTTCACGCGCCTGCGCGTTTTCGTAGGCCGCGTCGTGAACATCCATCGAGTGCCCGATGTCTTCCAAATGTTTTTTGACACTCTCGCCGATGTTGATCTCCCGCATGGAGATGCCAAGCGCGTTGCAGAGCTTTTCCGCGTTGGCGCGCGTACGGGTGCTGGTGCCAAAGCATGGCATCGTCACCGCGACGACATCCTCCGCTGGACGTTTGAGCAGTGCAAGCGCTTCCTTACTGACGATCAGCGCGAGGGTAGAATCCACGCCGCCGGAGATGCCGATGAGCAGTTTCTTTGCGCTGGTGTGCTTGATGCGCTGGGCGAGGCCGTGGCTCTGGATGGCGAGCACTTGATCAAAGCGCGTAGCGGCGCTCGCGCTCGTATCCGGGATGAACGGTGTTTTCCAGAATGCGCGCGTGAGCTTGGTCTCGGTGATATCCATCGAAAACGGAATGCGTACGATATCCGTGTTGTCAAAGAGCTTTCTGGCAAAGCGCCTGCGCTCGCGCGAGAGGAACTCCAGATCGACTTCGCTGACGCAATAGCCCGCGCCGAACGGCTTAGCTTCCGCGAGCATGGTACCGTTTTCGCAGATCATATCATGACCGGAGAAGACCACATCCGTGGTGCTCTCGCCCGAGCCCGCGCTGCAAAAGACATAGGCGGAGTTGGTGCGCGAGCTTTGGCTCTGCACGAGCATGCGGCGGTAGTCTACCTTGGTGACCGCTTCGTCGCTCGCGCTGAGGTTTAATAGGATGCTGGCACCGCAGTCCGCCAGCAGGGTGGACGGCGGAACAGCTGCCCAAAGGTCTTCACAGATCTCTACGCCGACGGCAAACAACGGCATCTCTTTGCAGCAGAACACAAGGCGGTTGCCAAACGGCGCTTTTTGCCCGAAGAGTTCCATCTCCTCGATGGTCTCAAGGGCTGCCGCATAGGTGCGCTTTTCGTAAAACTCGCCGTAGTTGCCGAGGTGCGTCTTGGGGATGACGCCCAGCACGCGCCCGTTTTGCACGACGGCCGCGCAGTTATACAAGAGATGCCCGAATACGATCGGAACGCCGATGGCGACCAGCATGTCGCTGCCCGTGGTGGCGCGCGTGATGCGCTCCAGCGCGCGCATTGCGGCATCCGTCAGCGCGGTGCTGAGCACAAGGTCTCCGCAGGTATAGCCAACGATGGTCAGCTCCGGCAACACCAGCACCTTCACACCGTCTGACTCCGCGCGGTGAATCAGCGCGATGATCGCATCCGCGTTGTATTCGCAGTTGGCAACCTGAATCTCGGGCGTGCCTGACGCGACCTTGACAAATCCATCTTTCATGTGTGTATTAATTCTCCGTTCGGTTAGGTTCGTATCTATAAGCCAAAGAGTGGATATCAACTGTTTTTCACATGCTCATTTTATGCAATCGTTGGAGGTCTGTCAATCTTGGTCGCGGCGATCCACGGATTGTCACGTTTTACTTGTATATAGTTACGAAATTGTGAAATTCAATCGAGTTGCGCGCAATCGATAATAAAGAACTTATTCTGTGGTATAATATCGCAGAAATAGCCCCAAAACGCGAACAAAATCTGCGCGGCTCGGGGGGGACGCAAGGAGAAACACTTATGTTAACCATTGAACACCTGACCAAATGCTACGGCGGAGATGTCAAGGCCGTAGACGATCTATCACTGACCGTGATGCCGGGGGACATCTACGGGTTCATCGGCCACAACGGCGCGGGAAAGACCACGACCCTGCGCGCGGTTGCCGGCATTCTCTCGTTTGACAGCGGGAAAATATCCGTTGACGGCAAGAGCATTGCCGAATCCCCAATCGAATGCAAACAGCGGATGGCGTATATTCCGGATAACCCCGATCTCTACGAACATCTGACCGGCATTCAGTACCTGAACTTTGTCTCGGATATCTACGGCGTGAGCGCCGCGGATCGCGACGCGCGTATCCAGCTTTACGCGGATGCGTTTGAGATGACGCCGCGCCTCAACGACCTTATCGGCAGTTGCTCCCACGGCATGAAGCAGAAGATCGCGTTGATCTCCGCACTGATTCATGAGCCCAAGCTGCTCCTTTTGGACGAGCCGTTTGTCGGCCTCGACCCGAAGGCTGCGCATACGCTTAAAACCATCATGTCGGAGCTATGCGCCAACGGCAGCGCCATCTTCTTTTCTACGCACGTGCTGGAAGTTGCGGAGAAGCTTTGCAACAAGA
>JBDKRF010000043.1:0-7231 GCA_039683525.1 Clostridiaceae bacterium | reverse complement strand
TCCCGTGACATCACGGGAGGCCTTTTTCAATTATGTGTGATCAATCCACTGTCGGCGTGCAATGTATGATTTCGTGAATTTTAATTGCTTTGAGCAAAAGTTGAATTCTTAAGCGCTCGTCTGAATTCTGTAAATCCGATTCCAGCTCACGTTCGATTCTTGCGATCCGTTCCAATAATGTACTTCGATGCACATACAAATCGTTTGCTGTTTTTGTGATATTCATATTGTTGTTCAGGTACACAAACAGTGTCTCCATATAGCTGACCGAAGACTCCGCATCGTGCTCGGCGAGGCGGCGCATTCCATCCGTAAAAAAGAGTTCCGTCGGCAGTCTTCCGAGTGAGTTGATGACAAGTTCGGTCAAAGCATAGTCCTGAAATATATAGTACTTTTCATTGGGTCTCACTAGGGTTCCGTTCTCCAGCGCCGCGCTTGCTTGATGATAATACAGCCTCGCGCTGAACAGGTCGGAGAAAGAATCGCTGACCCCGATCCTCAGATCCATTGTGTCGATAAATAGCGATAGATTTTCACGCAATTGTGTTCGCAACAACTGCTCCTTTGCATTCTCAAATTCGATGAAACATAGGATGTTTCCCTTTCGCTCAAAAGCGATGCTGCCGGGAAAGACCGTCTCCGCGCGGTTGCAGATATACCCGAGCGGCAGCTTTGCAAAGCGGTTACTGAGCTTCATTTTGACGCAAATGTAGCTCTTTTTGCTCTGTGCAGCTGTAACCATTCTCTGGTGCTCATAATCCACCGGCATTCCATCCACGACATCCTGAAGCACTTTGCGCATAATGCTGTAGGTATCCGTCAGGATACCCGAGAACTTTTGCAAAGCCAATTCAATCATCTTTGCCAGAATTTTGCCAAGAGGGATATCGCTTTCCCGATGTTTACGCAAACGGTAGTCAATCGTCAAACATCCGATGTAAGTGCCCATTTCATAAAGATTGATATTGAGAGTTTCCGTATCGAGGAGCCGAAGTAAGAGTGGTTCTTTCACATGCATGGATGGCTCATGCAACTCAAGAAATTGTCCGAGTTTATCCAACCCAAGGTTGCCGCTTTCGAAATTATTCAGCGAAGCTTCGGATGCTGCATCCGCCGTATGTGCCAGAAAATGGAAGTTGGAATCGATCACAAACATGGGGTTTTCAAAGACGGAAGAGCTGGCTTGAATCATATCATCAATACTTGCATTTCGATCCAGTATCTCTGTCAGCTTCTCATACCATTCGTCATATCGATTAAAAACGCTCTGGATCAGATTGAATATCCGGAACAACTCCGCACTTGTCTTGATGCATAGCACGCAACAGCGTATTTGATAAAACGTAAGCTGAGGCGCGTCGCCGAGACAAGCGATCACCACATTGCTTCCGACGCTCATGCGATTCGGAAGGCGTTCCGCAATCGCAACATATAACCGATTGTCCGAGAGTTCCCGAAGGTCATCGGTAAACAGGATTGGCCGTTCCAAACAGAGCTCGGTCGACTTTGGCCCGTTCATTTCGACGGTACAGGAACCGGATAGATTGTCTTTCAGAATATCTGCATTTAATTTCATATGTGTTTTTCCTTCAGTTGAAAGGTCCGTTTTGATTGAAATATCTAGATTTGAATTGATATTTTCATTTTAACATCCTCTGCTGAAAAAACAATGTGCTTCACTTTTTCAAGTGCGTTTTATTACCCTGCATTTTGTATGGTTTTTTAGGCTTCAACCCGTACATGTATCGCCCGGAGGAAATCAAATGAAGTCCCGGTCGAATCGATTCAGTCGCTCGACTTCGTTCGTCTAGCCTATTGCTACGCTTCGGAAGCACACTTACCCCTCAGAAGAACTGCATTCTAGGGCAAAAACACCGCATGTTTGTAGCCTGTTCAAACCATACCTCGCCCTATAAACTAATAAAAAACACACATCTCATATCAAACCATCATTTCAGGATCAATAGGAGGAAAGTACTATGCCACTAAAGGACAAAGTTGAACAGAAAAAGTGTGTCGAAACCGTATGGGGCAAACTGATTCCAGAAAAAGAAGCCTATAAGTTTGCGACGCGAGAAATCGCCGCGTTTTGCGCAAATCTTTTCCAGGTCATGCGAATTCTGGAACCGGATTTCAACAAACGCACCGAGGCAATCTGCGAAGTATCTTATATGATGAATATGTCTGCTTCCAGTGAGCAATACATGAAAGACTTCTTCGATGAATGGAACATTCCGGAGTTCTGTGAGAAGACCGCATGGCTTGGAGCCATTTTCGGGGATTCCGGCGACGAATATGAAAACATGTCGGGACGCGTTATTCAGTTCACGCGGGATCGCGTTGAAAAAGAGCTCGACTCCTGCCCCTGGGATATTGTTGGCGCTGAACTCTGTAACATGACCACCGCGATGTTCACGGCGAACTTCGATCTGCAGGATCCTGAAGGAGAGAATAAAGTCGCGTTGAATATGTGCGAGGCCAGAGGCTGTGGTGACCGCCACTGTCGTGTTGTTGCGGAGCGCAGGGATGTGTTCAATCTTCCCAAGCAGGGTTGGATGGATCATATGCAGCAGCCCGTTATGCCGGTTCACAATACGCCACCGGAACGCAGTTTCAAAGAAGGCCAGGTCCTGAGAAACGGACAGTATTCAAACGCATTCGGCGAGGAAAAGTCGTTTGAATGGTCCTATCGTTGGTGCATGGAGTTCGGCTGGGTTTGGTGCGTAATATTCCCGCTTGTCGCGATTCGGGATATGGCCAGCTCCGAGGACGAGTTTCTTCGTATCTTCAAAATCGTGTTCTCAACCGCAGGGAAAAACGCGTTCATCGCGAACTTCGCCGTGGAAGGTATGCGCAACTGGCTTGGAGTACCGCATGAAATCGAGCACAACGACCCGCGCCTCATGGGCGGCTATATCAAAGCCATTCTCGACACACAGCTCGTGCCCAACCAGTTGGTTGCGTTCACCAAAGATGAAATCCGGATTAAGGTCAAAGTGGATGATTTCAACGGTCGCTTTGAAATGGCTCCGACGGAAGAGCTTACGATCGGCTATGAGACAATATGGCACAATGCCGTCAAGACGATGGTAAGCCCGGAATGGTCCTGCTGGATTGAAGGCAAAGATGAGGAAGAAATGACCATCGTTGTCGGTCGCAAGATCGACAAGCGCATGATTTGACGAGGGGGAGGCAGAGTTTATGTTATTCAAAGATGATTCCGTCGCGCGGGCACAACATCAGGCCGTTCGAGAAAATGTCGGTTGGTTCCAGTGGACGCACGACCTTGTCGAAGTCACGGGCGCGGACGCTGACAAGTTTCTTGATTATCTGTTTGTCAACAACATCTACAAGGCCGGAATCGGCCGAACGAAATACACGACAATGCTCAACGAGGATGGCAAAATCATCGACGACACCATCGTCATGCACATGGGCGAACATCATTACTGGGTCTCGACGCTGTATGCGCCGCAGTTTATCAAGTGGGCGGATGCGCACCGCAATGCTTTTGACGTATCCTATCGAAACATTACGGATGACACTGTGATGTTCTCGGTGCAGGGTCCGAACTCGGTAAAGATGATGAACGCCCTGCTGAAATCGCCCGTCGACGATCTGAAACGTTTTCAGGTTGCGGATGATCAGATCGGCGATGTCTTGATCAAGGTGCATCGCAGTGGCTTCACGGGTGAAAACGGATATGAAATCTATTGCGTGAAAAGCGACTCAGCCGCCGTTGAAGCGGCAATTCGTGAGGTTGGAAAAGCATTCGACGCAGTCGAACTAGACATTCTGGAAGTATATGTGCGGAGCCTATCGATGGAAAAAGGCTATGCGCTGCGTCAGGATATGTTCGGACTCACTCCATACGAATGCGGGCTGGATTGGTCAGTTGATCTTGAGAAAGACTTCATCGGAAAAGATGCCCTGCTTCGTGCCAAAGAAGAAGGCCCGAAACATCTGCTGATGGGTCTTGAGTTGCTTGCCGAATCGTATGAGGATATTACTCAGCTTGAGATCGTGTATTCCCGCGGCATTCCCTGCGGCTTTGTCCGCTCGGTGATCTATGGCTATACGGTAGACAAAAACATCGGGTTTGCGGTCATTGACAGCACACACGCGATAGTCGGCGAGAAGGTCACAGTCGGATCCAATGACTCCCCTGCCATCGTCACCGAAAAGTGCTTTCTGTAAGGAGAACGGCATATGAAACTGGAAGGCAAGTCAATCGTAGTCACAGGCGCTTCCGCCGGAATCGGGCGCGCCATCGTGGAACTGTTTGCACAGGAAGGCGCTAACATCATCGCCGTCGCACGGCGCGGGGATCGACTGGTGGAGTTGGCAGCGGAGCTTGCCTCCGCCCCCGGCCGCGTCATTCCGTTTGCAGGCGATATCGGAATTGAAGCGACCAGCGACGGAATGATCGAGCTTGCCGTACGTGAGTTTGGCCGCCTCGATATCTTGGTGAACGATGCGGGCATCATGGATGACAACACCGCGATAGCGGATCTGTCCAACGAAATGATGTTTGAACTGTTTCGTGTGAATACGTTCGGCTCGATGTATGCCATGCGCAAAGCCGTTCAGACATTCCTTACGCAAGGCGAGCAATCCGGAGGTAACATTGTCAATATCGCATCCGTCGGCGCGATTCATCAAACGGCGGGCGTCGCATACTGCGCCTCAAAAGCTGCCATCGCTTCGGCAACGCGGAACACGGCCTTCATGTATCTGGATAACGGCATCCGCTGCAACGCGATCTCGCCGGGCGGTGTGCTGACCGATATCCCACTAGTGATGCCTCCGGCAAACGAATTCGGGTTCGGTCGGACTAGTTCGTTGCTGGCGCATTCGCCGGAAATGGGAATGCCGGAAGATTTGGCGCGTGTTGCGCTGTTTCTTGCCAGCGATGATTCTCATTTTGTCAACGGTTCGATCATTACCGCCGATGGTGGCTGGACCTGTTTCTAATCAAAACTGCAAGGCACAGCTCTTTTTCTGTGCCTTGCTTTTATGCTCTGGAGGTATTTGAGATGGACATAAAGAGTCTGTTTGGCTATGCGGGGAAAACAGTCGTGGTTTCCGGCGGTTATTCCGGTATGGGCTATGCAGCCGTACGGTTGCTCGTTGAACTTGGTGCGGAAGTATTTGTGATTTGCCGAAAGAATGGACGCCACGCGAAGATGGATCTACCAGTAAAGGGCGAATTCTATGCCGACTTCGGCGCGAAATCAGATCTCGATGAGTTGTCGAAGGATCTTCCCGATCAAATCTCCGCTTTGTTTTTATGCCATGGAATTGCATTGAACAGCAATGGTTCCAACGCGCTTGAAGTCCAGCGTGTGAACTTCCTTGGACACAAGTATCTCCTTGAGAATATCACTTCCAAGATTGCGGATTGCGGCAGCGTAAACATTATAGGTTCAACAGGCGGTTTCGATTGGCAGAGTAATATTCGAAGCTGTCTGGAAGTTGTGAAGGCAAGCACCTATGAAGCAATAATTGAATGGTACGAGAAGCATCCAGATGAGATTGCAAGCGGATATGTATTTTCAAAGCAATGCTTGTGTACGTATGTAAAAGCAAACGTTCATGCGCCGATGTTCATCGACCGAAAGATTCGTTTGAACATGATCAACCCCGGAAACACATTGACTGGTCTAACGGATGATTTCAACAGGGGCACCTCTCCGACAGGCAATGCTGAAGAGGGAAAATCTGTCATCGAATCTCTCTTTTTGGAAAGTTGGAACGGATACTGGGCCTCACCTGAAGACATGGGATACCCGCTGGTCGCCATCGGCAGCAGTCTTTTCAGCTATATGAGCGGGCAGATCATCTATCTCGATTACGGAATGAGCAGCGTTTGGGAATTTGAATCGTTGGATTATTAAAAAGAAACGGAAAGGATTTATAGAATGAAGAAGTCAGTTTCAGTCATCACCGGCGGTCACGGCGGAATGGGCGCCGCCATCGCGAAAGAGCTCGGCAAGGACAGCATATTGGTGCTAGCTTCGCGGGATGCGGAGGCTCTCAAAAAAACGCAGCAGGAGCTAACGTACATGGGGTACGAAGCGTATGCGGTTCCCACCGATATTCGGAATGCAGACGCTGTTCGTGCACTTGCCGATTTTTCCGCTTCTCTGGGTCAGGTCATGCGCATCATCCATACAGCGGGCGTCTCCCCGGCAGACACCGCCGCAGATGAGATACTGGACACCAATGTGTTGGGCACGGTACACATGACAGAGATGTTCTTCCCGATTCTCGCGGAGGGCGGTGTGATGATCAACTTTGCCTCGCTTGCAGCGCACACGATCGAAGCCCCAGATGATTGGTTTGAAGTATTCGACACGTATTCTGATCCGGATTTCTACAGCAAGCTTCAGGAGCAGATTGAGCCATTCAATTCCGATGCGTTTGCCTGCGCGGGTATGGCGTATTGTCTCTCCAAGCGGTTCGTAATTTACTATTCGCAGAAAAACACCGTCCGTTTTGCGAAGAAGGGTTGCCGGATCATCAGCATCTCGCCAGGGTCGTATATGACGCCAATGCATCAATCTCTGATTGATAACCAACCGGAGACGGCACAAATGCAACTGGACTCCATTCCTTTCGGAAGATGGGGACATCCCTACGAAATCGCAAACCTGGTTTCCTTCATCTGCTCGCCCAGCGCGGGCTACCTCTCCGGGATTGATATCTTAACCGATGGCGGGCAAATTGCAAATACATTTGTCAGCCAGTTGGACTAGCATCGAAATCGAAACAAACAACTCTCAGGCGAAGACGGGTGTCACGCCTGAGAGTTTTTCTATTCCGCGCATTTTTCAACCATGCTTGATTGACATTCCCCGACTAACAATAAGTTGGCTTCTGCCTAACAATTTCTGTTACATTCGATAATAGGTTATTATCTAAAGAAAAACAGGTCGAAGTAATCCGACCTGTTTTAATCACCTCAAACCCGACACGCAGTCGAACAATAGCATATCGAATCGTTCAATGACATCTTCCGGGACGAATGCCTGAACATGAACTGGTTCATGTCCCTGGAGGATGCTAGAGACAAAATTGAGCGCTGGCGAAGGGACTACAACTAGTTCCGTCCGCACAGTGCACTAACATACCTAACACCGGCTGAATTTGCCCTGAAAACGGGCTCAGAAGCCGTCTGAACATCGATTTTTTCTCACTCAACGTGGACTACTCTTTGGGGGACACCTCA
>JBDKRF010000042.1:0-16744 GCA_039683525.1 Clostridiaceae bacterium | reverse complement strand
TTGCGTAATCCACCGCCATCTGAAGCAGTCTTGCGAAGTTGTCGAGCTCCAGCGATGTGTTGGTGTTCAGCAGCGTTTCATATCCTTCACGACCACCCCAGAAGACGTAGTTCTCGCCGCCCAGCAGCTGCGTGATCTCGATGGCCTTCTTGATCTGCGCCGCAGAGTAGGCAAATACGCTTGCATTGGGAGAGGTCGACGCGCCGTGGACAAACTTATCGTCGCCAAAGCAGTTGGACGTTCCCCAGAGGCATTTGATGCCGGTGCGAGCCATCTCCAGACGAATGACCTCGACCACTTCGTCAAGCACGCGATTGGTCTCGAGAAGGTTTGCCTGCCGGGGCGCGATGTCCGCGTCATGGAAGCAGAAGTAGCCGATCTGCGCCTTTTCCATGAACTCAAACGCCGCATGGACGCGTGCTTTTGCGCGGGCGATGTCATCCGTTGTCTCGTCCCAGGGACGATAGATCGTCGGCCCGCCAAAGGGGTCGTTGCCGCGATAGGTGAAGGTATGCCACCAGCTCATCGCAAAACGCAGGTGATCTTTCATCGGTTTTCCGGCGACGATCTCCGTGGGGTTATAGTATTTGAACGAGAAAGGATTCTTGCTCTTAGCCCCTTCGTATGCGATTTTGCCGATCTGCTCAAAATATGCCATGGTGGGTCTCCTTTAGTGTATAACGCTGATTGAGTATTGAACGATGCGTTGATACGCGCGATTATGCGAAGGACTTGACCGCGCGGCGCTTGCTGACGACGTCGAAGATAACGGCGACCAGCAGCACGAGACCCTTGACGACCTTCTGGAAGTTGGAGTCAACGCCGATGATGTTCATGCCCAGGTTGAGCACGCCCATGAGTACTGCGCCGACGACCACGCCGCTGACTTTGCCGATGCCGCCGTAAGCGGATGCGCCGCCGATGAAGCAGGAGCCGATGGCGTCCAGCTCATAGTTGGTGCCTGCCGCGGGGTTTGCGGAGGTGAAGCGCGCCGCGACGACGAGGGCGGCTAAGGCGCTCAGGAAGGAGACGTTGACGTAGGCGGAGAAGTAGATGCGGTTAGTGTTGATACCGGAGAGCTTCGTCGCCTTCTCGTTTCCGCCGAGTGCGTAGAAGTGGCGGCCAAACGTGGTCTTCGCCGTGATGTAGGTGTAGATCGCAACGATGCCGATGAGCCAGAGCAGGATGTACGGCACGCCTTTATAGAGCGAAAGCTTGTACATGAGCAACATGACGATACCGCATAGCAGCGCGATTTTTGTGTAGAGCGCGCCGGGTTTCTCCGCAGCGTAACCCTTGCGCTTCTTGCTGAGGTTTGTCCAGATGGTTGATGCAATAAAGACCGCACAGCAGATCACACCGAAAATGATGCAGGAGAATTTCATCACTCCGCTGTCGAGCGCGGGAATGTTGACGTAGTTGTTGAAGATGGCCAGATAATTATCGGAGAAGCCGGAGATGGTGGTACCGCCGAGGATGGCCTGCGCCAAGCCGCGGAAGAGCAGCATGCCCGCGAGGGTTACGATGAATGGAGGGATGCGTACATAGGCGATCCAGAATCCTTGCCAAGCACCGATGGCGACGCCGACCAGCAGGCAGAGAATCATGACAAGATAGATGTTCCAGCCGAGGTTGACCATGAGTACGCCCGCAATCGCGCCAACGAGGCAGACCGTAGCGCCGACCGACAGGTCGATGTTGCCGCCGGTGAGGATACAGAGCAGCATGCCGACCGCGAGGATGACCACGTAGGAGTTCTGCATGATCAGGTTGTTGATGTTCTGCGGCAGGAACATGCGGCCTTCCGACCGGATGACGAAGAAGAGGTAGACCAGCACGAGGGCGATGACCATCGTGTTCTTTAAAAGGAATGCTTTTGTCTTTTCCCAGAGAATTGCGTTTTTGCTGCTCATGGCTTATGCTCCTTTGTTTACACTGAGTATGCTGGACATGATGCGCTCCTGTGTTGCGCTCTTTGCGTCCATTTCACCGACGATCTGACCTTGACTCATGACGTAGATGCGGTCGCACATGCCGAGCACTTCCGGCATCTCCGAGGAGATCATGACGACGGATTTTCCCGCCGCGACCAGGTCGTTGATGATGCAATAGATTTCGTATTTTGCGCCGACGTCGATGCCGCGCGTAGGTTCGTCGAGAATCATGATATCTGGTTCCGCGAACATCCACTTGGCAAGCAGCACCTTTTGCTGGTTTCCGCCGGAGAGGTTGCCGACTGTCTGTTCAACGGACGGGCTCTTTACGCCGAGCTTTTCTTTCATGGTGCCCGCAACTTTGTATTCCAGATCCAAGTCGAGGATGTGGTGATGGCTGACTTTGTCAAGTCTTGCCAGCGTGGTATTAACGCGGATGGGGTTGGAGAGGATCAGGCCGTTGCCCTTGCGATCTTCGGTGACGTAGGCAAGGCCGTGTTTAATCGCATCCCGCTCGTTGCTCAGCACAACTTCCTTGCCGTGAATCTTGAGCGTTCCGCGAATGTCGTTGCCATAGCTCTTGCCGAAAATGCTCATGGCAAACTCGGTTCGTCCCGCGCCCATGAGGCCCGCGATGCCGACGACTTCGCCCTTCTTGAGCTTAAAGGAGACATCATCCACCACCGTGCGGTCGGAGTATAGCGCGTGTTGAACAGACCAGTGATCTACCTCGAGCACTACTTCGTCCTGCACATGGGATTGGCGCTGCGGGAAACGGTTTGTGAGTTCACGACCGACCATGCCGCGGATGATGCGCGCGTCGTCTACCGTCTGCTCAGCCATATCGAGGGTTTCGATAACGGCTCCGTCGCGAATGATGGTGATCTGATCCGCAACATACGCGATTTCGTTGAGCTTATGCGAAATAATAATAGAAGTTACACCCTTCTTCTTAAACTCTTTGAGAAGGTTTAATAGCTTCATCGAGTCGCCTTCGTTGAGCGAGGCGGTGGGTTCGTCGAGAATGAGCAACTGCACGTTCTTCGAGAGCGCTTTTGCGATCTCAACCAGCTGCTGTTTACCGATGCCGATGTCCTTGATCAGCGTATGAGACGATTCCTTGAGGCCAACGACGGCGAGTAGCTCGTCGGCTTTGGCGTAGGTTTCGTTCCAGTCGATGCTCACCGCGCTGCCGCGTTCGTTTCCAAGGAACATATTCTCTGCAATCGAGAGAAAGGGAACCAACGCCAGTTCCTGATGGATGATGACGATGCCGTCTTTCTCGCTGTCGCGAATCTTCTGAAAACGGCAGAGCTTGCCGTTGTAGATGATTTCGCCGCTATAACTGCCGTACGGGTAGATGCCGGAGAGTACGTTCATCAGCGTGGATTTGCCCGCGCCGTTTTCACCGACGAGCGCGTGAATCTCCCCGCGTCGAACCTCCAGACTCACATCGTCCAGCGCTTTGACACCGGGGAATTCCTTTGTGATATGCCTCATTTCGAGAATGTGATCCGACATAGTGTTCCTCCAAGATTGCGTGTTTCAAATCGGAAATAAAAAAGCATACGAAAAACGGGTAAACGTTGGTTCGTAACGATTTCACTGCGCCTTAGCCGGGAAAACTGACGCACTGAAATCGCGGCGATGAGAGAAAGATGTGCATACAAAATTCGAAGGGCGGGCGGGTGACCGCCCGCCCTTCGACCGGTTGGAACCGGAATTAGGTTAGATTATTTGAGTTGGTCTGCAGTGTAGTAGCCGGACTTGACGAGCAGTTCTTCGTAGTTGCTCTTGTCCGCAAACACCGGCGCGCAGAGGTAGGTCGGGATGATGCCCGTGCCATTGTCGTAGCTTTCGGTGTCGTTGACTTCCGGCGTCTTGCCCGCGAGGATGTCGCTGACCATGGTCACGGTCTGGGCGGCAAGCGTACGGGTGTCCTTGAAGATGGACATCGACTGTTTGCCAGCGATGATGTCCTTGGTGTTCGCGATGTCGCAGTCCTGACCGGTGACGATCGGGTACTTGCCGGTGTAGGAGCTGGCCAGAGCGTTCGTTACGCCCTTCGCGGTGGAGTCGTTGGTGCAGAGGCAAGCATCCAGCTGGGTGCCGTCAGCATAGAAGGACGCGAGGATGGCTTCCATGCGGGCCTGGGAGGTCTCGGTGCTCCACGCGGGAGTTGCGACTTCTTCGAATTTAACCTGCTTGGAAACAACGGTCAGAACGCCGCTGTCGATGTACTTCTGGAGAACGTCGATTGCGCCCTGGTAGAAGTAGAGAGCATTGTTGTCGGCCGGGTCGCCAGCGGTGATTTCGATGTTGTACTTACCACCGTCAGCAAGTTTCAGAGAAGTCTCAATGTACTGACCCTGGATGGTGCCGACCATGTAGTTGTCGAACGTGCAGTAGTAGCTGACAGCGTCGGTGTCCATGATCAAGCGGTCATAGGCGATGACAGAAATGCCAGCGGCCTTGGCCGTTGCGAGTACGGCGGTCAGCGTCTTGCCGTCGATGGCGGCGATGACGAGGACTTTCACGCCCGCGGAGATCATGTTTTCGATCTGGCTGACCTGAGTTGCGACTTCGTTGTTGGCGTATTGCAGGTCAACTTTGAAACCGGCCGCTTCGAACTTTTCTTTCATGTTCGCGCCGTCCTGGTTCCAACGCTGCAGGTCCTGTGTGGGCATCGAGATACCGACGAACTTGTCGTTCTTGGCGCCCGTGCCAGCGCATGCCACCATTGAGAACAGCAGTGCCACGACTAGGAATACGGTAATGATCTTCTTCATGTGTTGAATTCTCCTCCTTAAGATGTGATGTGTTTGATGTGCCAACTTGGCTGTATCTACAAGCTATCACATCGAAATACAATCATAAATAGGACATATCTGATAAATTCTGCTCAATATTGGCTTATTTTCTTAACCGCTGTTTAGTAACAGGATAATATTGTGCCAAACAACAAAACAACACAACAATAAAGTCCTATCTTGCAATTTTGTGCTATTTTCTATGACAAAAACGCCCAAACGACGTGTTTGAGCGTTTCAAATATGGCAATGCTGTGAAACGGTTAATCCAGATTCAAGTAGACCTGTTCCCGGCGATGGAATCCTCCGTCGATGATGACCTCGTCAATATTATCCCGGGTGACCATAATGGGTACGAGCTTTTTATAAGGTACGGTATAGGTACCGTCATCGATGGTATCTGTGGTGGTCGGCATTTCGCCGCGCACCATTTTGACCACGATCTCCGCGGCCTCCTTGGCGAGCTTTTCCACGGGTTTGTAGACGGTCATGAGCTGCGTACCCTCCACGATGCGCTGGCAAGCGGCGAGATCCGCATCCTGTCCCACGAGCTTGACCGTGCTCGCGAGGCGATGCTCGGAGAGCGCGAGAAATGCCTGACTGGCAAGATCGTCATTTCCGCAGCGTACGCCGTCGAAAACGAGCCCGTCCGAAATCGATTTGTTCACAACGTTGTACGCGGTCTCCGCGAGCCAGTTTGGCGCGTATTCCTGCACGATCACATGTAAATCGCTCTTCTTAATGACGGCGTTAAAGCCTTGATCCGCCTGCGATACGTTCTGATCCGTCGGCGAGCCGCAGATGCTGACGATATTGCTGCCCGCAGGCAGGTTTGCGACCAGCGTCTCCGCCATCATCGTACCAACCATCTCATTGTCAAACGAGATATACAGGTCGGTGTCTGCGTTCATGATCAATCGGTCGTAGGAGATGACGTAGATGCCGGCATCGCGCGCCTTCTGCACGATGTTCGATAATCCATAGCAATCGACTGCGACCACCACGATGGCATCGACGTTCTTCTTGATGAAGTATTCGATTTGAGAGACTTGCTCATTGGCGTCGCCGTTGGCGACCTGGACGTTGACCTCGGCGCCGAGCTCGCTTGCCGTGGAGACAAACACGTCCCGATCGCGCTGCCAGCGCTCGATGAGGAATGAGTCGAGCGACATGCCGATCAGCGGCTTATCCTCGCCGCTGGGTTCCTTCTTTGCCTCGGTGCTTTCCCCGCCGCAACCGAAGGAGAAACAAGCAAGCGCAAGCGTAAGCAGCAACGCCATCGCTTTCCTATATAACATAGGCCTCTTCATAGGGTTGCCTCCCTTTTTGTCGCTGAGATGATGCAGCGTCTTGTTCAAACGTTCTTCATGTTGAGCACCTGTTCGCGATACTCCGACGGGGTGACGCCCTCAAAGCGCTTGAACAGACGGGAAAAGTAGTTCGGGTCGTTGTAGCCGATCTCGTTGCAGATGGTTTTGATGTTGAGCCTGCCATCCGAGAGCAACTGTTTCGCGGTTTCGACACGCCGCTGCGTCAGGTAATTGATGAAGTTATCTCCTGTTTGCTCCTTGAAGAGCTTGCTGAAGTAATAGGGGCTGACGTGTACCTCACGCGAGACTTCTTCGAGTGTGAGATCACGGTTGAAGTTGCGGTCGATGAACGCGCGCGCTTTTGCGATGACGCGGTTTGCTTTTTCGTCTGCCTTGGTGGAGACGTTGCGCGCGCTGTCTGCGATCTTTCGCAGGAACCATCCCTTAAGCTCTTCGTAGTGCTCAAACGCGAGAACGGTTTGCAAATAGTCGTCCCGATCGAGAAAGTGATACTTGACGCCGCCGCCTTCGTGAAAGGCGTTAAACTCCGCGCGGAGCACAAGCTCCAGCACCTTGAGGCGAATCGCCATATCGTGATCCGGATAGCGCTCCACCATCCATTGAAAGAAGACCTCCGCGTCCGCACCCGCGCCCTGCGAATCTCCGCGCAAGATCATCTCTTCCAGATGCTTCTCGCGATCGATCGGATAGCCGGTTTCGTAGTCGGATACGATTGGCAGGTCGTTGAAATGCGACACGATACCCTTGCAGTGCTTGACCGCCTTGACTGCCTGGGCATAGCTTTCGCACAGGTGGTTGAGGGAAACGGTTGCGCCGATGCCGAGCTTGCACTCGACGCCGGACTTATCTTCCACGCGGTGTGCCAAAGCGCGACCCTGCTCGATTAAGAGCAGACGCTCATAGTATTCGTTCTCAGGCTCGTCCGCGGGACGGATGATGATGATGCGGTTTGCCATGGCAGGCCCGACCACGCACGGAAAGGATTCCTTGATGAGCCCGCGGATGGAGGCGTAGCCTTCGCTAGCCTTGATATCGAGATCCAGCATATCTCCGCCGATCATACGCGTGAGTTCCAGCACCATGATGGTCGCAAACTTGGAGTCAATGCCCAGAATATCGAACAGACGCGCATACGCCGAAGGATCTTCGTTTTGCATGAGTAGCATATAGACGAAGCTGTTTTCCAGCACGGGCAGCATGTTTTCGATGCGCTCACGGGTCTTTAACGCGGAGGAGCGCGCCTTTCGCTCGGAGTCGACCTTACCCATCGCGCGGCGCATGATATCTGCAAATACGAGTCGGTTGACCGGCTTGGTTAAAAACTCAAATACCGAAAGTCGGATTGCTTCCTTTGCGTACTCAAACTTATCGTATGCCGTGAGTACGATGAAGAGGATGCCGGGCGAGATCGACTGAATCGCCTGAATCGCCTCCATGCCGTTGATACCGGGCATGCGGATATCCATCACCGCAACATCCGGGCGGAAGCGCTCGGCAAGCTCAACCGCATCGTAGCCGGTTTTCGCCGTCTCGATGGTGCATTGCCCGGGGAAGTTTTTTTCGAGGATGAACGTGAGCGCGTCGAGCTCGATGCCCTCGTCATCCGCCAATAAGATTTTATACATGTTGCTCTCCGGAATAGGTTTGGAAAGTGTGCTTTTAGTGTTCGTTACAGGATTTGCATACCGCTCTTTGGGATGATGATCGTGACGGCGGTACCGCGCCCGCGTCCGCCGCTCTTGATTTCAAACACGTCGTGCATGCTGTAGTAGATGCGAAGGCGCTCAATGACGTTTTTTAGTCCGGTACCGCGGTGCTGCTGTCCATCCATCTCGATGGCCATTGGCTGGCCGACGAGGACCGCCTGAATCTCATCTTTTGTCATGCCCTTACCGTTGTCGGCGACGGTGACGAGGATGCGATCCTCTTCTTCGCAGACGGTGAGCGTGATGCGCTTTTCCCATGTGACATCCCGTAAACCGTGATTGATCGCGTTTTCGACGATGGGCTGCAGGATGACGCCCGGCATCATGATCCGCTCGATCTGGCCTTCCACGCGCTTGAGATACTGAATCTCGTTGGAGAAGCGCACGTTGATGATATGCAGATACGTCTCAACCTGGCTGACTTCGTCGGCAAGGCTGCTGGTTTGGCCTGTATGCTTGACGCTGTAGCGGAAGAAGTCCGCGAGGTTCTCAATGAAGAGTGTGGTTTTCTCCGCGCCTTCCATCATGGCGAGCTGCGCGCCCGCGTTGAGCGTGTTGTAGAGAAAGTGCGGGTTGATCTGGCTCTGCAGGAAGATCAGCTGGCTTTCCTTAAGGCTGTTTTCCATGCGAAGCTGGGTTTCTTTGAGGCGGCTTTCCTCCGCCATACGCGTCTTGATCTGATCGACGTGCTCCTTGAGGCTGTCCGTCATCTGGTTAAACGCATCCGCTAGAACGCCGATCTCATCCTGCGAATCCACGGTGATAAAGTCAATGTCAAAGTTGCCTTTGCCGACTTGCTCAACTTGCCGCGCGAGCTTGGTGAGCGGCTTGGTGATGGTGCTGGAGAGCAGCATCAGCACGAACATATTTCCCGTGATGGCGACGAGCAGAATCACCGTACTGAACGTCTGCATATAACCAAGAGAGGCACGCAGGGTATTGTAGCTCTCCGCGTTGGTTTTAAACCTGGCGTTGTTGAGCTCGTTGATGTAGGTGTCGAGGTACCCGTAGAGTTCGCTTGCCTCTTCATAGATTGAGCGGTATTGTTCAACGTCCCGTCCGCGCTTTGCCGCAACCGCGGAGGCCGCGAGCTTGAGGTAGGCCTGAGAAATACTGCGGATGTTCTTTTCCGTCAGTTTCAGTGCGTTGTCCGTCGGTTTGTCGTTGAGGATTTCGATCTGCTCGCTGTAGGATTGCTCGCTGAGGTAGTAATCGTTCAGCGCGGCGGTGCTCTTTGTGTTCAGGTAGCGGAACATATTCGCCTGCACATCATCCAGCGAATCCAAAAGCTGGTTGAGGCTGATGTTGCTTGCGTAGACCTTATCGATGGTACCGACGACATTGTTGATGCTCACATGCATATAGATATTGACAAATGCGACCATGAACATCGTAAACGCAAACACGAGCACCAGCTTGGTGCGCAGCGGCAGGTCGATAAACGTTCGGTGTACACGGGAGAGCAGCTTCATTGTACGCCCTCCGCTTCCGCGAGCATCTCACGATAATCCTTTAAATTAGCGGCGGTGACCAGCTGCAAAGAGACCGCCGTGAAGTCGCTTGTGCGCCCTTGCTCAAGGTACTCCATGAGCGTACTGACGCAGGAAGCGCCGACGACGTTTGCGTTGACCGCGACCGTTGCCTGGACGACGTGTTTATCGATAGCGGCCAGGATTTCGTCGGAATCATAGTAGCCGAGAATCTGAATCTGACCGACTTTGTTGTGATCCACAACCGCCTGATAAGCACAGACGGTGTTGGTTGCGTTCAGGCAGATCAGGATATCCGGCCCGTAGGTCTTGCCGAGCTGCGCGGGCGTGTCCGGCCCTGCAATCGTGGACGGCGTGGTGACCATGAGCTCGCGAATGGCTTCCTCGGCGGAGAACACGTTGCTGTTATCCACGTTGACCACGTCGAGCGTCACGTTTCTGCCTTCCAGATTCTCTTTGATGCTGGAATACACGATGTTCTGCGTGTTCTCGGAGATATCGTTGCCAAATAGCACCACGGCATGGTATTCCGTGATGGACTGCGCCATGGCGGCTCTCACCTGCGCACCATAGAGCTGACCCAAATCATAGCTGTTGTAGCCGACAAACCCCTGACGGCCTGTGCCGGAGGCATCCGACATGACCGTGATCACGGGAATGCCGCTTTCGATGGCGCGGTTGATGAGCGCCTTGATCTCCTCCGACCCGTCGGGTTGGAGGATGATGCCGTCCACCTTGGCGGAGATCGCCATCTCCATGAGCGAGGTGAGCGGATACTCCTCCGTCAGTTCGCTGCCGACCCACTCAACCACCGCGTCAGACTTTGCGCCTTCCTGCTTGGCCGCGTACCAAACGCTCTTCCAGAAAGGATCCGCGTGGGACTCCGTCACCATAGCGATATGGTGGGTATAATAGCTTGATCCGCCAGTATCGAAGTTAAACGTGCGTGCAATCAGCGCGCGGTAAACGAAAACACTCGCGAGCGTGACGACAGACATCACGATGACGGCGAGGATGGAGAGGTTTGCTTTTGTTACGTTTGAGCGTTTACGCGGCATTGAGCAAGCATCCTGATTTCCGTGAAAATATGCGTGGTGAAACAAAGATAATACAGAGAACGCGGGACATGTTTTCTCGTGAAGTTAGAGAAATGATAACACAAACGCGCAAAGATTTCCATCATACCGGCTACGAGGGAGAAAAGCGAAGGAGCTGTTCAAAAATGACAGCTCCTTTTGTGGGAGAGACGCGGGCGGATGATATCCGCCCCTACTATCGCATATGCGGGGTAGCCAACAATGCGTAGCCGTTTGATTCGATATCAACTTAGATTTTCGGGTGCAAGTGTAGGGGCGGATATCATCCGCCCGCATACACGATGTCTTTGATTGATATGATCAAGGCTATTCCATCTTGAGTTCTTCGCCGGTGTCAATGTTGACGCAATGCCAGCGCATGCCCTCATCCTGCTCGGTGTAAAACAGCAAGCCTTCACCAACGCAGAGCGGGTCGGTGTGCGCTTCCCAGCTGCGAATGATTTCTCCGCTGGCCAGGTCAACAATCGCGATCTCCCGGCTGACGGTGATGCCATCCTTGTCGGAATACACGCCATACGCCACGATGAGCTTGTCTTCGTAGACGTTCAGCGCGGTGATCTGGTCATTTGCGCGAAAGACCTGCTTGGCGTTGCCGCCGCCCAGATCCGTTTTCATAATTGCCCAAATGTCGTTTTCATCCCGCGCGTAAATGGAATCCTGTGTGATGCAGAATCCCATGAATGGGATTGCGTTGAGCACGCGCTGAGGAGCACTTCCATCGAGCGGGATGCGGACTAAGCCACCGTCTTCCATGCTCTTTTTCACCACGTAGCCGTATGTACCGTCGCAGAAGTTTAGCGTGACGGTATAGTCGCAGAGCGGCGTCTGCTCGGAACCATCCGTGCGGAAGCGATAGTAGGAGGCGTTTTCACCATACCCGTCGCTATAGACCCAGTCGTCGCAGACGCTGATCGAGGAGCAGATATAATCGGATAACTTCTGAAGGCTGCTGCCGTCGGTGCGCATTTTGTAAGGCTTGTCGCCGTCGTCCGGGTTGATGAAGTAGAGCCAGTCTCCGACAACGTTCAGGCTATAGCCGTGAACGCCTTCAAACTTCATCTGCCCGCTGCCGTCCGTGCGCGTTTTATAAAGGGAAGCGGGGTCATCCGTAAAGCGCGAATAGTAGATCCAGCCTGCCTGCGTGGTGACAAATCCGCCGCGCCAGTAGGCCGCGCGCAGGATGCTTGTAATGTTTCCTGAGGTATTGCCGAGCGTGTTGATCTGATCCGAACTGGTGTAGTCCGGCTGGAACGGCAGCTCGACCGCGCCTTCCAGCCCGTTCTCCTTGAGCCAGCTGGAGATGCTATCGATCCCTTCCGGTGCGTTGAGAATGCCTTCAGAGAGAATCCGCTTCATCTCTTGCTCGTTTTGTTCATTGAGTGCTAATAATGCACTCGCCGCGGTGAGATACGCTTCTGCGTTTTCCGGGTCGAGCTGTGAGAGTTTCCGCGCGGCATCATAGACGCGTTGGAAGTCCGCTTCCTGCTGATATTGCGAAATCAGCGCTTGCAGCGCCTCCGGCGAGTTCGCCTGTTCGATTTCAGATTGCGGGGAAACGACGGGCGTCGGTGTGGCAAGCGGCACGTTGGCGCTGACTGCGGGCGCGCACGCACAACCGGTTGTAAAAAGCGCGAGTGCAACAAGGATCGTGATCGCCTGTTTCATCATCGTGATCTCCTTTTGATCTGCCTGTTTGTAAAAAAGAGTTACATGGAAGCGTGAATAGACCAGATTGATGGGCGGTAAATACGAAAATCGATGATTTCAGTATATACCGCGAATCTTTCGTGTCAACACTGGAATGAGCTGTGCATTGTTGCGGCACCAGACGAACAGGAAACGATAAAAAAACAGGCAGACAAACCCGATTAAACACGATTTTTCTCTGTTGATACAGATGGAATTATGGTATTCTCTTAGAAATAGAAACAAATGCTGCGAAGCATTCATAAAATTATGATTGAGGCCATGGAGAACACATGAGAAAAGCAGAACGCGAAATTACGAATTTTGAAGAGATCGCAGAGGTACTGTCGCGCTGCGACACCATTCGCCTCGGCATCAGCGACGCGGGCGCGCCCTACATCGTGCCGCTCTCTTTTGGTTATGAAATACTGGATGGCAGAATTGCGATCTATTTTCACGGCGCAAAGGCAGGAAGAAAGGCGGAGCTTCTTCGCTCACTGCCGCGCGTCTGCATGGAGGCGGATCTTTGCCACGGGTTTGTGGACAACGGCCGCGGGGGCTATACCTGCGATTATGAGAGCGTGATCGGCTACGGCAACGTCGAGCTACTGGATGGCGCGGAGGCGGAGAAGGGGATTCGCCTGCTGCTGGAGCATTGCGGCATTCACGCCGAGGCTTGCCCCGAAGAAGCCATGGCAATCACCGCAGTCAACCGCGTCGTTCTGGATGAGATCTCCGGAAAGCGAAGAAATCTCGATCATCCGAACGCTTAACCGCGCTACCCCTTCGGGCAAACATGTTTGATCATCGAACAAGAGTATTAGAATAGGAAAGGCGGAATATCCCCGTGCTGATGCAAATGCCGACGCTTGTGGTCATCATCGTCTATCTCTTAGCGGCGCTGCTGCCTGCGCTGTTTTTGATGCGTTATATCTATCGAAAAGACACGATTGAAAAAGAACCCAAGGGGATGCTGACGGGGCTCGTGTTCCTCGGTGTCGCGGCGGCGGTCGTCGCGGTGATTTTCGAGACGTTGGGTGAGAGTGTTCTGACGCGATTTCTGGCGGAAGGAACTCCGGCGTATACGATCGTGATGGCATTCCTCGTGGTCGCCGTCGTGGAAGAGGGCGCAAAGTATCTCTTCCTGCTCTGGCGCACCTGGCGTGATCCGAACTTTAACTATCGTTTTGATGGCATCGTTTATGCGGTGTTTGTCTCGCTTGGGTTTGCGGCATTTGAAAACATCAGCTACGTCGTGGGTTACGGACTCACGACAGCGATTGCGCGCGCGCTGCTCGCAATCCCCGCGCATTTGGGTTTTGCGGTGTTCATGGGCTATTTCTACGCGCGTGCCAAGCGCTGCCACGACCAGGGAGACATCCACGGGAGGCGCAAAAACCTCTGGGCGGCGTTCCTTGTTGCGGTGTTGCTGCATGGCTTTTACGATGCCTGCGCGCTTCTTGGCACGGTGCTCTCGCTGCTTTTATTCCTCGCGTTTGTCATTGTGATGTACATCGTCGTGACCCGCCTCATCAAGAAGGAATCGCGAAACGACCAACCCGTGTGAGAAATTCGTTTGCAGGCAAACCGTCGCTCAGTGCGGCGGTTTTTTTGTTGCGTTGAGGTTGATTTTTCACGCAAAACAACATTGCGCTCAATATAATCAGCACTCTAGTGCGTCGAGTGCTAAATTTCACAATTCGATTACAAGCTGTCTGTTTTTTTGTAAAAATTGTTTTGTAAGATACAGGTGTTCCGCAAGGAAACAACCATTGAATCAAAACCCGGCGCCGGGGATACGGCGTAATACAACAACAATTTTCCAAAGGAGGAAGATGGATATGTTTGAATTAATACCTTATAGCAGAAAGCGCAACGTGACGTTTTACAATCCTTTTGATGAACTGGATGAGATGCAGCGCCGCTTCTTTGGAGAGAGTGCGGTTCGTGACTTCAAGACCGACATCCGCGACAACGGCGAGAGCTATTTGCTCGAGGCTGAACTGCCCGGATTTAAGAAGGAAGACATCGCGGTCAATCTCGAGGGGGATACGCTGACCATCCGCGCAGAGCGCAGCGACAGCACCGAGGAAAAGGACAAAAACGGCAACTACATCAAGCGCGAACGCTGCTATGGCAGCTTCTCCCGCAGCTTTGATATGACCGGAATCCGCACCGAGGACATCGCCGCCGCATATGAGGACGGCATCCTCAAGCTTACGCTTCCCAAGAAGCAGGAAACCCTGCCCACCTCGCGCAAGCTGGAGATCGCTTAAGAAAGCCGCTGAACAGGGCATACCCCCGAAACACGAACAGGCCGCCAGAAATGGCGGCCTTTAGTCCATCGACAAAGTCCTTCGTACTTTGCCGATGGATTTTTACTGTGCGAAAAAACACCGCTTACGCGGTATTTTCGACAAATTCGGCGAATGAATCGCCGGATTTGATTGAAAAAAGGGGATTTTCGAATCCCCCAAACCCCCTAGACGGGTTTGTTGATGCCCTGAGGCCGCCAGAGATGGCGGCCTTTGTCGTTCTCCCTCAAAGATTCCTTCAATCGTGACAAAAACCAGGATGAAAAACCCAATAAAATGTGAAGAATATAATATATTTGAGAATCATTCTTGACAAACCCATAATGATTGGATAAAATCTAATTGTAAGAAACGAAAGGAGATCACATGTATGGCATTTTATGATTTTACCGTGAAGGGCAGAGCGGGCGAAGACGTTGCGCTCTCGACATATAAAGGCAAGGTTCTACTCGTCGTCAACACCGCGACCGGCTGCGGCTTTACCCCTCAGTACGAAGGCCTCCAGAAGCTTTACGACAAACACAAGGACAAGGGGCTTGAGATTCTCGACTTCCCCTGCAACCAGTTTGCAAACCAGGCACCCGGCACCATTGAGGAGATTCAGAGCTTTTGCACGCTGAACTATGGCACGACGTTTCCGCGCTTTGCCAAGATCGACGTCAACGGCAGAAACGCCAGCGACCTTTTTAAATTCCTCAAGAAGGAAAAGAAGAGTGCGCTGGGTTCATCGATCAAATGGAACTTTACGAAGTTTTTAATCGACCGTGAAGGCAATGTCGTGAAACGCTTTGCGCCGACCGACACACCGGAGAGCATCGAATCCGACATCGTAGCGCTCCTATAAAACACACAAATATTTAACGAAAGGAAGCGAGGGACATGAGCGAAAAGAAAACCACAACCGGCGCGCTCTGCGGAGACCAAAGCGACGGAAGGTATGACGCGCTGCTGCTGCAAAACCAGCTTTGTTTTCCCTTATACGCCGTTTCAAAGGAAGTGGTTCGTCTCTACAAACCGTTTCTGGACGAGATCGGCCTCACCTACACGCAGTATATTGCAATGATGGTGCTTTGGGAGAAGCGTTCTCTCACGGTGAAAGAACTCGGCGAATACCTCTATCTCGACAGCGGAACACTCACGCCGCTACTCAAAAAGATGGAGGTGCAGGGGATTGTTTCTCGCCAACGCAACGCCGCGGATGAGAGAAGCGTCATCGTCTCCGTCACCGATGCGGGAGAAGCGCTCAGAGCGCGGGCCGCGAACATTCCGGAACGCATTGGCGCATGCCTGCCGCTGACGAAGATCGAAGCGGAAACGCTCTATCAGCTGCTCTACAAGGTGCTGCATTCGATTCAATAATTTACAAGACAAAAAAGACAGCCACTCAAGCGGGTGGCTGTCTTGCTGTCTGTGCGGAACTTTTGCTAAATGACGATGTCGAGCGTGTATTTACCGCCGTGATAGAGCGTATCCGCCATTGCAAACGGTCGATGCGTCTTGTCGTAATCCACGTTGCGAATGCGCAGCGCTACGCCCCGCTTTGCCTGAAAGAGTGCCTCCGCGTCCGGCCCGCTGATCGATAAGGCATTGATCCTCTGGCGGGAATAGCTGCTGGTGAGATCCAGCCCAAACTCCTCGTGGAGCACTTCGTAGAGAGAACGCTTTGAAAAGTCGAACTCCGGCAATCGCGGGAAACGATTGAGAGAAATCCAAACGCGTTCAATGGCGATGGGGGATTCATCCGCCATGCGGATGCGCTGAAGGCAGAAAACAGGCTCTTCGGGGGTCATCTCAAGGTTGTGGCGGACTTCGTCGTTTGCCTCGCATTCACCCGCCAGCAGGACATAGCTGGAAGGATGAACGCCAAGAGAGAGCATGTTGCTGGTAAAACCCTGCTTTTGATAGGTCTTGTCGAGGTCCAACTGGGAGACAAACGTTCCCTTACCCTGAACTCGAAAGAGCTTTCCTTCGTTGACCAGCGCATCGATCGCCCGGCGAACGGTCATGCGGGTGGTGGAAAACTGCCTGCAGAGCTCGGGTTCGGACGGAATGGCGCTACCGCGTGCAAACTCGCCACTCTCGATACCGGTGTTGATGCGCTCTATGATCTTGCGAAAGATCGGCTGTTCGTTGGTGCTCAATTCGCTCAACCCCTTTACCAGATTTCCTGTCTATACAAGATAATTACATTATAGAACTGTTCGCGAAAAATGCAACAAAAACCGTAGAGTTGCCTAGTTTTCTGAATGAAGAGGCAACGACCGTCGAATTAACAATACGGCAGTATCGATAAAAACAGTTGAAATACTGGTTGATGTAAATGTAGCTTCTGCGCGCCGAAAAAAGCAAGCGCCGTTGCGATCCGGCGCTTGCGC
>JBDKRF010000041.1:0-9744 GCA_039683525.1 Clostridiaceae bacterium | reverse complement strand
TTATACGCCTGCTGGCGTATCAGTAACACGCACAGCAAAATAGAACCAAGCGGGTAGATTGTCAAGACTGGAAGTGCGATTTTTTGAATGACCGAAATATTATCTGGATAAGGAAGCAATAGCGTGCAAAACAGCATTGCTATATGTACCACAACCCCCATTAAAAACGCGCTGAAAACTCGACTGCGCCTCATCTTTGGATATACATAGTATCTCCATAGCAGGCCAATCGCAGCGCTCGAGAGAATGACAGCTATCCCTGTAGGTGTTCCAACTCCTCCGATGCCAATCCTAAGCAGGATTGCTGTAACACTAGTTAGAATTGTCGGAATCAGTCCAAACACCAAGCCGGTCACACTAATGAGTATCGATCGCGTATCATATACCAAGCCCGGTTTCAGCGTAAATGGTAAATTCATGATGACGGCACAGATTCCAGAAAGAACAATCCCGTTGACCCATGGGCTCCATTTTCGATACTTAAATGGCAGGAGATTCGTTGCTTCATACGCAACTGAAATGATGAGTAAAAGTGCGATGTTATTGAAAAGCACTAGGATTTCCGCTCGTCCTACTATCACGCGCTTTCACCTCCATTCAACGCTATTTCTGTTCGGTCTCTACGAGTCTATTTCACATTCTACCGTTATCAACTTCACGCAGAAAACAATATCTTCGAATGATTCCTATATGGATTTCTTGAATCCCTCTACGTTCGAGGCAAAGAAGGCCATCTCAGCAATTACATTGTAAGTACATTATAGTGTTCAACATAAAGTCGCGTCAATGTTAACCAATATGCTGGTCAATAAACGATAAGCTAATGTGTTTTCATCAATGAGCAACTGCCATGTTGTTTATCCAAATCTTGGTTGAATTTTCCTCTCGTTAATATAATTTGCATCATTATTATTGAGCACTGAAGAGATGTGCGCTCATTTCCTCAACTAACATTCCGTACGATTGTATTGCTTTGCCGGGGTAAGCATAGTCCACTTGTTAGACTCTAGCCAGCTTAATTACCCAAAAGGACCGCGAAGATGAAACCTAATACCTGATGTTTATTTATTGTTCATTGCCGACAATATCTGCATACACTCGCTCATAATCATCAGAAATACATTTTGAATTGTCCACAAAAATCTGCGAATATTCCGAATTATAGTTGCATATTCATAATCGTTTATCGCATTACTACGCGCCCATAACACGGAAGTCATTGGACTTGTCGTTGCTATTGATTCTTGCTCGAAAAATTTTAGGCTTACGCTCATCGACATGTTCCCAAAGATGCAACTTTGCGATATCATGTCTCCAATGACGTATATTGTCAAAAACACACGCAGGACATCAATCCGACCAGCTCGCACCATGTGGAGACGGTGGTGCTGATGAAGAGAGAAGAGCGGTGACCGCTCTCTCTTCTTATTATGCTCGACACCGAAGCCCAATGAAATATGGAAACGAAACATCTCGCAACTTGTTAGTAAGATTTGTTGAACAGGAGGTTTATCATGCATCTTGAAATTTCTAAGTATCATGCGGCACTCTCTGAGGGCGATCGGCAGATCTGTCAGCAATTGATAGATGCAATCGAACAGCACCTGCCGCAGGCAACGAGCAAAATCTGGCATGGAAACCCGGTTTGGTTCATCGACGAGAATCCAATTGTCGGCTACAGCGAACTCAAGAACTGTGTTCAATTGCTTTTCTGGAGCGGGCAATCGTTTGACGAAGCGGGCTTAACCCCCGTCGGAAAACACAAAGCGGCAGAAGCGCGATATACCGATGCCGTCGAGATCGACCCGCTTGCGTTGGCTGTTTGGCTCAACAAAGCCGTTTTAATTCAGTGGGACTACAAGAACATCGTCAAGCGCAACGGGGAGCTTGTTCGCTTAGAGTGATTCTCGTGCGTGGAGCGGTTTAAGACTCCTGCAACCTGCCATGCTCGCGAGAAACGGTTGTAATGCATTCTTTAGTGATCCAAATCAACTATATAAAAAGATAGTTTAACCGAATTACAATAAATACCAGAAATAGTTCACTTGATTATATTATCTGTCCATAAGCGACAAAATTCAGTAGAAAATGGACATGTATGAAAAATAAGAAAAAGAGTTCCGTCGATCACATGGACATTATCGCACTGGCATATTTTCATCGCTATGGATGCTTTGCATTGATGTTGCTATTGTTATTCTTTTCATACAACATGATATTGTTTGGCTCTTCGCTGCTCGTATATGCAGCCTATTCGCTCTTTGGCTATTTATTTCGATGGAAACACATCTACTGCTCCTATCAAAATGCGTATCACCAAAAAATGACACCAACCCATATTAACTGGAAAGATATCAAGAGAAGCGATGCATATGGTATTCCCGCGATATTCTTCGTTTTTGGTGTTGCACTCATGGTAGTTCAGCTTACGAATTGATTCGTTTGATTTTCCCATTCTTCTAAAGCAGGCTTTTTCAAACGGCGGAAACTGGCTTATCGGGAGTTAATCGCTCAGACCTTGAAACATTTTTTCGGCAAAGGAAA
Source organism: Clostridiaceae bacterium (assembly GCA_039683525.1). Lineage (GTDB taxonomy): Bacteria > Bacillota > Clostridia > Christensenellales > CAG-138 > UBA7703. The sequence goes on along the minus strand of JBDKRF010000041.1, from coordinate 7,200 downwards.
AATGCAAATGATACATGTTGTATTAGGAATCGTTGGAACATTCGGAGTTGCCCTGTTTTGCGAATTTTCCTTTATATTTTAGATGAAAGTTGTTTTGATGTCGCGAATGCAAGATTTTCCTAAAATATCGCCTATCCATAAGTATTTTTGAAAAGAATCAAGGGGCTTCCCAACAGTATTGCAAATATACGAAATCGCCCATTGGGTACAAACCCGCGGGGCGATTTTTTTGTGAATATTCCATTGTGGAGTGTCAAAAGTAGATTCCTGATTCGCTTTCTGGGTTCAATGCGATCCCAGGTATTTCAACGCCAACGCACGAAACTGATTATCAAGAGGGGCTGTCCTGACGAGCGCTTCAAAGTCGCTTTTTCCTTTTGCAGGTTCGTTTGCAGCAAAATAAAGTGTTCCCCTGAAGAACAACGCCGAAGCGTCGGTCGGGCTGATCGCCAGCGCTCGGTCATAGTCTTCCATCGCGTTTGCTCTGTCCCCTAGCGCCTCGTAAACGCGACCTCTGTGCGTATAAGAGCATGCAAATCCCTTTCGAACCGTAACGGCCTGCGTAAAATCCGCAAGCGCGGCAGGATAATCCCCGATTCGAAAGAATGCAAGCCCACGGTTGTTATACGCGCCGCCATGATTCGGATCGAGCTGAATTGCTTCGGTGAAGACCTGAATCGCCCGCTCGGTTTGACCAACGTTCGCGTACGCCAGGCCGATATTGTAATATGCATCCACATTGTCGCGGTCGGTCGAGATCGCTTCGGTAAAATCCGCGATTGCCTCAGTATACCGTTGGAGCGAAGAATAAACGTCCCCTCTGGCAACAAGGGCAAAGCTATCTCCACTTCTTAGGATCAGGGCATCGGTCAGCGCCTGCAAGGCTGGTTCAAATTCACCCAGATCATTGAGCAATGCGCCTTTCTGGATCAGTGGTTCCGGATTTTCCAGCTCTTCCGAAATTGCCAGATTATACTCCGCAATCGCTTCTTGAAAGCGCTCTTCCTCTTCAAATTGAATCCCTTGCTCTATATGTGTTAGCATCGCGACCCTCATACTTTCATTTTTCGTGTTTCAACTGTCTTCAGAAGCGATTATTTTCGGCTGTTCTACTCATTCCGTTGCCTGCGACTCTTCCCTTGGTGCACAGTTGCTCTTAACAGGACCTCATCACAGTTTATCATACATTCCGACTTTCTGTGTGCAGATCACACAAATGGATGAGCGCCTCCGGTTTTCTCAACCAAGCTCAATAGAGTCTCGGTTGCATAATCTCATAGGAGAGAAAAATTGATACACACATGCTTACACTACGGCTCAAACAAAAAGCTCGTCGATCATGCTGATCGACGAGCTTTTTGATTCAGTTCGTGAGCATGTTCCGGCAGATTCCATCTTGAATCATTTTCAAGCGAGCACGGTAACATGATCAAAGAAGTTATTGTTTACAAGAGTACAATGATCGAATTTGCCATCGAGTTCAGCAGAAGCCAGCAGCTGGTAGCTCCTGCGTCAAGCACGCCGCGGGAGCGTTCCCCAAGGCGGCTGGCTCTGCCGATCTTCGCGATCATTCCCTCTGTGGATTGCCATCCCTCTTTCGCCGCCGTTTGCAGGGCAACGAGTGCTTCTTTAAAGTCTTTCCCCTGATCCAATGCGAATGTAAAAGCTTCCGTGCCGGGAATCAGCGTGTCGAGCAGCGTCTTATCTCCGCGCTTTGCACTGCCGATTTCCTGAATGCCCGTAAGCGCGTTGACCAGCATGGTTTCAAACTCACGCGCACCGATCTCCTGCAGATCTCCGCTGGCGATGGACATCTCCTCAAAAAACACGCCGTAAAGCGGACCCATCGAGCCGCCGATGTCCTCCATCAGAGTCTGGCTCAGCACGGCAAGCCCTTCGGACAGCGAATACTGCTGGCCGCTGAGCCGCTGCGCACAGAGTGTGAAGCCTTTGTTCATGTTGATGCCGTGGTCGCCATCGCCGATCTTGCCGTCGATTTCGCTCAGGTAAGCCGCGTTGTCATGGATCGTTTGAATCAGGCCTAGGAGTATTTTCTCGCCGCATTCGCGATTTTTGATCGTCATTTCATCCACCCTATCACAGTTGCTTGAGTCCCATGGAATTCGCCGGATAATCGACGCACTGCTTGAGTTCATCGTCCAGCTTCATCACGGTGAGCGTGACGCCCATCATTTCCAGAGACGTGAAGTAATTGCCGACATACGCGCGATGAACACGAATGCCCTTTTCCGTCAAAATCTCTTCTACACGGTTGTAGACAATATACTGCTCCATTACCGGTGTTGCACCGAGTCCGGAGAGCAGTGCGACCACTTCGTCCCCCGCCGCAAACGGCAGATCGGGCAGAATCAGTTGCAGCATTTGCTCGGCCATCTCGTTTGCACTCGCCAGCGGTTGCACGCTGACGCCCGGCTCTCCGTGATGCCCGATTCCAAGCTCCATTGTGCCTTCCGCAATCTGAAAGTTCGGATGCCCAACAGCGGGAATCGTGCAAGGCGCTGTGCCGATGCCGACGGAACGCGTGTTGTCAATCGCCTTTTGGGCAGCCGCGATGACCGCTTCCAGATCCGCGCCCATTGCGGCCTTTGCGCCGCCGACTTTCCACATGAGCACTTCGCCTGCAACACCGCGGCGCTTCTCCAGTTCATCCTTGGGTGCGGATGCGCAGTCGTCATTGGCGACGACGGTCTTGACTTCGATACCCATCGCTTTCGCTTTGCGCATCGCCATCTTGACGTTCATGTTATCGCCCGCATAATTGCCATAGAGGCAGGCGACCCCGCGGCCCGCGTTTGCCGCTATCATCGCGTCTAAAAACGCAGTAGCGGAAGGCGAAGAGAAAATCTCCCCAACGGCGACCGCGTCACACATGTTCTGACCGATGTAGCCGATAAAGGCGGGCTTGTGTCCGCTTCCTCCGCCGGTTACGATGCCGACTTTGTTTGCAACGGGCGCATCCTTATACTTGAGCACACGCGAATTCTCAGTCGGGCTCACGATATCGGCATTCGCCTTGATAAAGCCCTTGAGCATATCTTCCACAACGAAGTTTGGATCGTTTACGATACGATTCATGGGAGTTCCTTTCAGCAGGTCTTGTGATACATGGCGTCGATTTCATCGATGCGGTTCACCTTAGACGTAGAACCGCCGCCGGAGAAATCGCAGCCAAGCCAGATGTCGAGCAGGTATTTTGCGAGTTCCACGCCGATGACGCGCTCACCCATGCACATGATCTGCGCGTTGTTGCTCTTTCTGGAGCGCTCAGTGGAGAACGGATCATGGCAAACAGCGGCACGTATGCCGGGAACCTTGTTTGCCGTAATCGCCATGCCGATGCCTGTTCCGCAGACGAGAATGCCGCGTTCAAATTCACCGGCGGCAACCGCCTCCGCAACCGCCTTCGCCACATCGGGATAGAGGATCGTCTCACCCGCACTTGCGCCGAAGTCTTTCAGCTCGATGTCATCCCTGTTCTTCAGGTGCTCGATGAGCGCCACCTTAAGCTGATAGGCTGCCTCATCACACCCGATCGCTATTTTCATACGGTCTCCTTTTAGTCTCTGTTGACCCAAAATAGCACGGTTGGCGTTGACCCGGGATTGCTGGAAAGATGCCATTCGCCCATCGGCAGATGAACGATCTCGCCCGCTTTTGCGAGGATGCTGGATTTATCCTCTCCCGCTATCTTCAATTCTCCGGACGCGATAAAGAAGATTTCATCCGACTGATGCTTTTCAATCTCTTTCATCGATTCACCGGGCTGAAGGGTCAATGTCCCGCAGCTCAGCTGAGCCGAGCTACCCGCGCACAGTGCCTGGCGGACGACGCCGCCATATTGTATCGTTCCTTCCGATTCGGACGGTCTGTAAACCTTCATATCATATTCCTTTGTCTGTTAGAGTTCGGCTGCGATTCTCTTGAGATTCGCGAGGCCTTCGGTCGCAAGTGCTTCACCCGTGGGCGCAAACGTGCGCCAGATTGCGCAGTTGCCCGCCAGCTCCGTGAAACTCGGGTCAAACGACTCGATGGTCAGCGGGCCGGTGTAACCCACCTCTGCCACCGCCTGGAAAAACTCTTTGAACGGGACGAGTCCTGTGCCGGGGATACCGCGGTCGTTTTCGTTGACGTGGATGTAACCGAGGTATTCTTTGCCGCAGGTCTTCACCGCGCCGGAAAAACTCTTCTCTTCGCGGATCATGTGGAAGCAATCCAAATGCACCTTGATATTGCCCGTTCCGACATCCTTGCAGAACTGCACCGCATCTTCCGCAATATTGAGGAAGAACGTTTCAAAGCGGTTGACGCACTCCACGCAGATCACGACGTCGCCCGTCGCCTTTGCGTATTCTCCCGCCTCGCGCATGCACTCCACACCCCACTGCCATTCCTGCGGTGTTCTCGGGCGCTTCGTGATGTAACCCCACGCGGCATAGTTCACGCCGCCAAGGACCGGAGAACCCAGATCGTTACAGATATCCACGCACTTCTTCATGGCGCGGACACCCTCGGCGCGAATCGCGGGATCGGGCGAAATCGGATTGGTTTGCGGCGTCAAGGTCGTCGTGCAGACGCAGTCAATGCCAACGCGCTTGAGCTCTGCCTTGACCTGTTCTGTCGGAAACGTGAACGGGTTTGAAATCGCAAAATCGACCGTTTCAAAGCCCAGTTCCTTCGCCTTTTGAATGATCCAGAGGTCTTTTTCGCCAAAGCTCTCCGCCCAGATGAAGCTATCGACTCCAAATTTAAAATACATGCGCTTCCTCCTTACAGATTCTGCGGAACAGCAGGATTGTTGTTTGCGAAGTTCTGCAGGATGATCAGAGGTTCGTAACTGCTGGTATTTTCAACAACAATGCCCTTTTTCGCGGCGCTCTCGGAGATGAAGAACTCATCGCCGGAGACATCGCCATAGCGCAGCACACCGGGCGCTTCGCACTCAAACGCGCCGAATGTTCCGTGTCCCTGAACGACCAGCGCGCAATAGCATGCATCGTCGCTGAGTTTCACCTTTGCGCCGGGCGCTACCGTAACCTCTTTGGCCGCAATCCATTCGTTGGCATAGGCCACCCATTTTTCTGTTAAGCCCTTTTGCGTCTCAACAAGGGGTTTCGGTGCGCGGAAATACTTCTGTTTATAATCCGTACGGGTGCTCTCTTCCCAGTCGATCTGCGCAAAGAGCGCGTCTACGTCGCCCTTCTCATCCTTCGGCTGGCAATCGGTCAACAGGTTACCGGAGTTCACTTCACCCATCGTAACGTTTTCCATGATGGTGTTGACGTCGCTGTTCCACTGTGGCTCGTAGGTCACAACGGATGCGGGCGCGTGAATCACGCCAGCCGGCGTATACCAGCCGGTTCCGAGCTGAACGCGGTAAGCGCGGGAAAGCTCTGTAATGCGCGTGTCCCGAACGCCGTAGTTGCGAATGCACTCCATGACCTCTTCCTTCGTCGTAGAAGGATCAAAACCAAAGTAGGTCAGCGGGAACTTGCCCAGATACGCGTTGTACTGAATCGGAAAATAATACGCCTCCGGCTTGCCGTGCCTGCCGATTTTGTTGGCGCGCTCTTCCGTCAGGTGCAGGTGGTGGAACAGGGGCTTGTCATAATCATACAGCTTTGCAAAGGTCGGCCATGTGCCGTATTTCTCCTGCAACGCGCTGCCGATCAGATCTGCACCCAGCTCCTTCACCGCATCTGCGAATAGTATGGTTCCCTTCGTGTCCGGATCCGCCAATACATAGCTCATGCCCTCGGTTTGTCCGGTTTTGGGTCCGTTCAGCGCAACCGTAACGGAACCGAGCCAGCGCTCGCATATGCCGCCGCGATCCATGCCGAACGCGAAATAATCGTCCGGGTGCAGGCGAAGTCTGTGTCCGGGTTCGTTAAAGCCGCGCGGCACCCATGTCGGTGTCAGCTGCAATACGCCTTTCCCCTTGTTGAATACCTTCCTGATGTTATCGCTAGACATATGCAATGCCTCCTTGCGTTATAAGCTGTAGTATTTGACTTTGTCCGCCGCGTTGAACAGGTCGATCTTATGGTTGATGACCTTCTTCATCGCTTCAATTCCTTCGGGATAGAGTTCAAACGGTTCTCTGACTTTCGGATCGTTCGTCAGGGTCTTACGCAGCTCCTGATAGAGCGCATCCTTGATATCAGAGGAGATGTTGATCTTGTTGATGCCGCGCTTGACGCTCTCGGCAATCTCTTCATCCGGGTTGGCGGAGCCGCCATGCAGAACGAGCGGTACTGCGGCTTTCTTCTTGATCTGCGTGAGCAGGTCGAGCTTCAGCTCCGGCTTAAATCCCTTCGGATAGATGCCGTGCGCCGTGCCGATCGCGATTGCGAGGCAGTCAATGCCGGTTGCCTGAACGAACTTGACGACGTCGTCGGGGTCGGTGTAGATGATTTCGCTGGTACCGCCCTCCGCATCGTTGCCCGTGGTTCCGATGGTGCCGAGTTCCGCTTCCACGGAGATGCCCAGCGGGTGAACCATGTCTACAATCTGCTTGGAAATGCGGGCGTTTTCCTCAAACGACTCATGCGACGCGTCGATCATGACCGAGGTAAAGCCCGTACGAACGGCATGCAGAATCTCTTCCACCGTGGAGCTGTGATCCATATGGATGCAGACGGGTACTCTGGCTTTCTCTGCCGCATCGCGCATTGCGGCCATGGCGCTGTCGCCCTGAAATGCCAGCTCTTTGGGGTGAATCGCCAAGATAACGGGAGCTTTCTTCTCCTCGCAGCACTCTACAACCGCTTTCAGAATCTGACAAGTGCCGATATTGAATGCCGGAACGGCAAAGCTCTTCTCATTTGCGACGGAAAGTATCTCCTTCATGTTCACTAACACAGTTGCAATCCTCCGAATATTGAAATATAATAATTTATGTATAAGCCGACATTATATTCGATGTCAGGTCTTGGTTTCTAAACCGTAACAGCACTATTTTGGTGCGTTTTATTTGTTGTATCGGTAGACTCCATACCGGATATTTTGTCGGGTTCCACAAGTGTGGAACGTTTGATCTCGTTTTTGTACGGATTGGGTCGGAAGCAACCCTACGTGAGGGCTGCTTCCAACCGTAATGACAGTTACTTGGTTCGTTTGACTCTGTTCTGATTACTTCAGATACTGGTCAACGTTTTCCGCGGTGACAAGGGTGAACGGAAC
>JBDKRF010000040.1:0-1663 GCA_039683525.1 Clostridiaceae bacterium | reverse complement strand
TATTGTGCGTCCTGCCTGAAGTCGTAGCTTCGCGGTTCGTCGCTTTGCTTCTGGTCGCCGTCGAAGAATCGGAACAGCTCGACCGCGGCTCTCGCGTAGTCCTTTGGAGCGTCCCACAGCAGCAGAGAGCAGATGTGCTTTGCACGCGCGGCGTAGGGGAGTGATTGATCCGCTCTTGTATCGAAAGCCTCTAAGACGCGATCCCACGATGGGCGCATTTCATACTCTACGCCGTCAATCGTGATGTGCGTCGGGAACTGGTAGTAGAGCGGTGAACCGTGCATGTTACGATCTCGCCCTATTGGACATCGCCGCTACCGCCGAAGGAATGACGCAATCGCGGATGAACGGTGTGAGATCGGATGCCATTTCCAGATATTCGTGGTCGTAGTATTTGAGCACCTTCTGATACGTTTTCTCGCCGAAGATGAACGTAAACATGTTGTCAAGAGAATCGGTGAACGCCTTGAACTTTGCCGCGTCGTTGCCGATGTCGGCGCTATATTCCTTGCCCGTTTTCATGAGTTCTTCCGCAAGCGGTTTAGCCTTATTGACAAGCGCGTCCGTGCTAATGGAAACGTTGATTTTCAACTTCTTCCAACCTCGCCCGCTGATGATAACCGTTTCATTAAACGCCTGTTTTGCGTCTACCTTGTAAGCCATGATAAATCCCCTTTCAAAATTCAAGCCCCGCCCCATAAGTCACAGAGCGGGGCATGTCATATGATGTTGTTCGATTACCCAGCCGTGACGGTTGCAAGACCGCCCTTGACCGATTCGTTCGTCGCGTTGATTTCCACAATCGCGATCTCGTGACCCGTGGCCGCGGTGATCTCTGCCGCGCCGTTCCACGCCGTCCAGCCCGTGGTGAGCACCGTGCCGAGTGCCGGAAGATCGACGCTTGCGGCGGTCTTGTAGACGTAGGTGTTGCCGCCCGTGAGCGCCGGATTGACGTAGATGAGCGTCTTGCCAGCCGTACCCGCAACCGAAACAACTTTGAGTTCCGGCAGGGTGTCGGAGAGCGTCGGAGCACCGTTCAAGCGAAGTTCTGCGGAGAAGTTAGATCCATCCGTGGACGCGCCCGCCATCTCAACGAGATTGCAGAACGTGCACGGGCAGGTGATCGAGTTGTACGTGCCGTCCGAGCGCACTTTGGTGATGCGGATGGACGAGCGACGGTTGGAGCCGATCTGGAATTTCTTGGTGAACAGGAAGTCCTGCGCCGTGTTGCCAACGATGCGTTTGCCAGTGAGAGTGTACACGGGAGCCATGCCCGTGACCTCGTTGTCGGCAAATCCGTTGTTCGCAGCGGGGAACCACTGCGTGATAACCTCGTTCAGCGCTTCGGTCAGGTTGTCCCATGTTGCGTCGAGTTCGGCATACGTCCAAACACCAAGCGATTCAGATACGCCGATTTCGACCGAGACACCATGCTGTACAAGCATAGACATGTTTTTTACCTCCGATAATAATTGATCCTAAGTGACGATCCGAACAGATATTGTCCGTTATCGCCCTCGGAAAGATACTGCGGGCTTGCAATAGTGTCGATGCCGATGATCTCATAGTTGCTGCCCGCCGTGAAAACTTTGAGCTTGGTCAACATCTCGTGAATCCGCGCAAGCGTGTCATACGCCGTTTCGCGGTTGAGGTGCTTCGCGTT
>JBDKRF010000039.1:0-4564 GCA_039683525.1 Clostridiaceae bacterium | reverse complement strand
GTACGCTCACTCAAATTCGTTGCGTTATTTCATTCTTTAACTTGGACACCTTTCGGCATCCTTGCCTCAGAATTACTGGCTTGTTTTTTGTTTCTTGCACTATATAGTTTTCAAGGTGCTCTTGCCCGCTTTTGCTCTTGTTCAGGGCTCTTGCGGCGCCGTCGTTGCGTTTGTTTCCGTGACAGCTTCGTTAGTATAGCAGCGAAACGGGCTCAAGACAAAGAGCGATTATAGTCGTTTTCGCTCATAATTCGTTATTATAATTCTTCTCGTTCGTTTATTATAAAATATTCATAACGTTTGTTCTAAATCTCTCGTTTTCTCCGTTTTTCAGAATCGGAACAAAAGTTACTAAAACTCCCTCTGTTCACACCGTTTGAGCCCGTTTTGATTCGCCGCGGAATTGCGAAAGCCTGCCCGCAGAAACCCCGCAGACAGGCTTGTTTTTCGCTTTCTATGTGTCTTTGCCGTTTCGACGAAACAGGCACAAACGATATCTCTTATTTAATCGGCTTCATGGTCGGGAAAAGCAGCACGTCGCGAATGGTTGCGGCGTTGGTTAAGAGCATCACCATTCGGTCAATGCCGATTCCGATGCCGCCCGTCGGGGGCAGACCGTACTCCAGCGCCGTGCAGAAGTCCTCGTCGATCATCATCGCTTCATCGTCGCCCTTTAAGCGCTCCTGCGCCTGCTGCGTGAATCTGCCGCGCTGATCCACGGGGTCGTTGAGCTCCGAGAATGCGTTGGCATATTCGTGTCCTGCGATAAACAGCTCAAAGCGCTCCGTCAGGTGCGGCGCAGAAGGCTTGCGCTTGCTTAACGGAGAGATCTCCACCGGATAATCGATGATAAACGTCGGCTGAATCAGCGTCTCTTCCACAAACGCGTCAAACGCCTCGGCAAGAAGCTTCCCGCGGGACGCGGTCTTGTCCTTGCTCACCAGCTTGAGCGACTTTGCCTTTTCGCGCGCTTCCTCATCGGTTGCGCATCCATAGAAGTCCACGCCCGTCACCTGACGCACGGCTTCGTTCATCGAAACGCGCGCAAACGGCGGTGTCAGGTCGATTGACTCTTCCTGATAGGTAATCTTCGTCGTGCCGTTGACGGCGATGCTACAGCGCGAGAAGAGGTCTTCTGCGAGCTCCATCATGCCGTTGTAATCGGTATACGCCTGATATGCCTCAATGGTCGTAAACTCCGGGTTGTGCATGGCATCCATGCCCTCATTGCGAAACAGTCGGCCGATCTCGAAGACGCGCTCCAGTCCGCCTACCACGCACTCCTTTAAGTGCAGCTCGGTGGCGATGCGCAAATACATATCGAGGTCCAGCGTGTTGTGATGCGTCACAAACGGACGCGCGGAGGCACCGCTTGCGGTCGTGTTCAGCACAGGCGTTTCCACCTCGATGAATCCGCGCTCGTCCATACGACGGCGAATCTCCGAGATGATGCGGCTGCGCTTTTGAAACATCTCGCGTACATCGGGGTTGACGATCAGGTCGACGAAGCGTTGCCGATAGCGCAGCTCCGCGTCCTTTAATCCGTGGAACTTCTCCGGCAGGGGACGAAGCGACTTGCTCAGCAGCGTCACTTCCTGTGCGTGCACGCTGGTCTCGCCCGTTCTGGTGACAAATACGTAGCCCTTAACGCCGATGATGTCTCCGATGTCAAACGTCTTAATCGCCTCGTAGACGCCCTCTGGCAAGTCGTCCCGCTTCATATAGACTTGAATGCGGCCTCGCGCGTCCAGAAAATGCGCAAAGCTTGCCTTGCCCATGATGCGGCGGGAGATCATGCGTCCCGCGATGGAAACCTGAATTCCGTGCTCACCTTCCTGCGGTTGCGGCGCGGATAGGATATCCGTGCTATAGTGGCTCACGTCGTAGGTCGTGTTGGCAAAGGGGTCCTGCCCCGCCGCCTGCAAAGCGCTGAGCTTGTCGCGGCGCACCTGCAGCAGCTCGGATAGCTGCTCCTGCGTGAGTTCCTGTTCCTGATTCAGCTGATCAACGGGTTGTTCCATTTCTTCTCTCTCCTAAACACTATTCCGCCGGTGCCTCCGGCGTGCTCACAAAAAACAAGGGGGCTAAAAGCCCCCGAAGAACCAGTTTGCGTTACTTGCCGATCGAAGCGACCTTCAACTTCAGCATGCCGCCGGGGGTTGTCACCTCGACCACATCGCCGGCTTTATGGCCCAGCACGGCTTTCCCGATCGGCGACTCATTCGAGATTCGCCCATTGACCGGATCGGCCTCTGCGCTGCCAACGATCTGGAAGGTGAATTTTCTTGCTTTGTCATTCACGTCGGAGAGTTTCACCGTCGCACCCACGCTGACCGTGGTCATGTCGATTGCGCTCTCGTCGATAACTTTCGCGTTTTTCAGCTCATTCTCAAGCTGCTGGATATCATATTCGTTTTTCGCCTGCTCGTTTTTCGCGGCGTCATACTCCGCGTTTTCAGAGAGATCGCCAAATGCGCGCGCAATTTTTAACTGCTCTGCAATCTCAAGGCGTTTCGTCGTCTTAAGATTTTCGAGGCGATCTTCGCGCTTTGCAATTTCCTCAGGCGTAAGCCAAATTTCTGCCATCGTCATTTTCTCCTTTACGAGAGGAATTTTCATCTTCCTACCGTGTTTACCTATTATATTGGTGCAAAAAAATCGTGTCAACCCCATATTTGCTCGAGTTCTTCCAGTGTTTTGCAAGAGTTGATGCGGGTTCTGAGTTTTGCAGCGTCGTGAATGCCCCGCAAGTAAAACGCGAGGTGCTTTCTCAGCTCCACAATCGCGTGATCGCCTTTTTCGCTCAGTGCCATCCGCGCGTGCCGCATGGCGGTCTCCCGTCGCTCGTCCCAGGTTGGCGGGGTATAGCTTCTTCCTTCCAGTGCGCAGATGATCTCCTCAAATATGAAGGGATTGCCAAGTGCGCCGCGCCCGATCATGACCCCGTCGCAACCGGTTTCACGGAGGGTATCCAGTGCACTGGCCGCATCGTGTACGTCCCCGTTGGCAATGACCGGAATCTTCACCGCCTGCTTGACCCGCGTCATGCAGGCCCGATCCGCGACCCCGGAATACATCTGCTCCCGCGTTCTGCCGTGAATGGTCAGGTAGCTCGCGCCGTTTTCCTCGCAGATGCGCGCAAACGCCTCGGCGTTTTCATGCGCTGCGTCCCAGCCCTTTCGAAACTTCACCGAGACCGGCACATGCGCGGCCTGAGCCGCCGCACGCACGATTTCCCCCGCGAGTGCGGGATCGCGCATCAGCGCACTGCCGTCGCCGTTTCCGGCGATCTTCGGCGCGGGACAGCCCATATTGAGGTCGATGGAGAGCAATAGCACGCCCAAATCGCGCTCGACAATCGTAACCGCTTTTGCCACCGTCTCCGGTTCGCTGCCGAAGAGCTGGACGGCATATGGCGCGTCTCCCTCTTGCGGCAGATACAGCGCGCGGGTCTTTTCGCTCATGAAGCAGAGACCTTTTGCGCTGATCATCTCGCTGGTGACGAGGTCTGCGCCGCGTTCGAGGCAAAGAAGGCGAAACGTCCGGTCGGAAAACCCTGCCATCGGCGCCAGACAGACTGCGGGACGATTGACGGGAAAGAAAGCTGGCGTCATGGTGCTTCCGTTGGCTTTGGCGTAGGCGTTGCCGCCGGAATCGGCGACTCGTTCGGATCCGGCGTGTTCAGATCGGAACTGTCCGGATTCTCCTGCAGCAGTGTGATCTCCGAGACATACCAGCGCGCGTTCGAGTTGATGAACTTGATTTTATAGCGTTTGGGCGTCCATTCCGGCAGCGGGAAGTCCGCCGCGTTCTGATCCTCGCCCAACTGATCCGCATTGATGGTGCCCTTGAGGCTGACGCGCTCTGTCGCCGTCACCGTCGCGCTCATCGACCAGGGCAGCACGCTGATCTTCTCAATGGTCAGATCATAGTTGTAGTCCGAAATCGTATAGTTGGCATATGTTGCATCCGACATTGCGGGATCGTTCTGTAAAAACGTAAGCGTAAAGTATTCCTCAAGGTCGTTTCTCGCGCCGTCTGCAAACACGCACTCCGCCCGCAGAGCCATCCCTTCGGACGTTAAAATATAGAGATTGGAATACCGCTCCGCAGTCAAAAATGCGCCGATGCACAGTATCGCCGCAAGCAGGATGAGCATCAGCGTACGCACGATATACATCATCGAACGCCGCGCGGTGCGGAGCCGCTTGATATCCCTCGGTTCTTCGTAACTGGAATTCGTCATTTCTTCACCTTCGCTCGCTATGATAGCATATCTTGCCCGAACTTGGCAAACCAACAAATTGGAAACAAAAGCGAGAGAGTTCGCCATATTTCCGCGTTTTCTGCCCAACTGCGGGCGCGGCAGTTGGCAATCGATCGATCGCGACCTATGCAAAGCACGTGTGATTTTCTCACGATCCGGTCGGCCCGCGCGGTTGACAGAAACGCCCCACGGCGTATAATAAAAAAGCCGGGTTTCCGGCAAATATCGGAAACGATATGCGGTTTATCTTTTCAATATTGGTATGGACGGTTTGTCTTTTCTATATTGTTGAGGATG
>JBDKRF010000038.1:0-9397 GCA_039683525.1 Clostridiaceae bacterium | reverse complement strand
AGAGCGAAAACTGGAATCAACGGTATCGCGACAACCTCAATAAGCTGCGCGTCGGCGACATCTACGGCGTGGCGGATGTGGTGAAATGCCTGATCCATCGCGACCGCGAGAAGGGCCTCTCCGCCGGAGAGCGAAAAATGTATCTAACGGCGAGGCAGGTGCTCATTGCAGAGCTTGCAGCGTCGTGTGGAAAGGAGGAAAGCGAATTCCTTCCCCTCGTTGGGGGCTAAACCAAACGGGAAAACGCCAATCACTGCATGCGGAAGGTACTCAGGATTATTATTGCGCTGGTCGGTATCGGAATCGGCTGCGGAATCGTCGCGTGGGTGCTCTACTCGTTCAAATGCCCCGGTTACGACTACGTGCTGCGCTATACCACCATTCCCGCCGTGATGGCCGCCCTCTATGTGATCGTTGGTATTCTATTCGGAATCATCTTTTTTATTTTATCCCCAAAGATCATAGACGGCGTTCACGGTTTCTTTCAAAAACTGGAACACAGGCTCACCGAGATGCCCGCGCTTGATATTTTATTCGGCGTAATCGGCATCATGATCGGTATGCTTTTTGCGTTTTTGCTGAGCCTGATTATGCGCACCATCGACGTTCCGGTCTTGCCGGAGGTCATTACACTGCTGCTGTTTCTCATCTGCGGCTATTACGGAGGTCACATCGGGATTACTCGCAGGGCGGAGCTGATGGACGGCTACGCAAGGCGCGGACACCTGACAAAAGGCATCGCTGCGGCGAGCGCGAGACCGAAGGTGCTCGACACCAGCGTCATCATTGACGGGCGCATCTACGACATCTGCAAAACCGGATTTCTGGAAGGCAAGATCATTGTACCCGCGTTTGTGCTCAAGGAACTCCGGCATAATGCGGATAGTTCCGACGCGATGAAGCGCGCGCGCGGCAGAAGAGGACTCGACATCTTGCACTCCATGCAACGCGAGCTGGATCAACGCGTCGCCGTTGAGGAAAAGGACTATGAGGAAATCGACGAGGTCGACCTCAAGCTCCTGCGCCTTGCAACCGATATGGGAGGGGTTCTGGTGACGAACGACTACAACCTCAACAAAGTCGCAGCCGTGCAGAACATGCCTGTTTTAAACATCAATGACCTTGCCAACGCGGTGCGTTCCGTACTGCTGCCGGGCGAAGAATTGCCGCTGCTGATCGCAAAAGAAGGCAAGGAATCCGGCCAGGGTGTCGGATATTTGCCGGATGGCACGATGGTCATCGTAGAGAACGCGAGAAAGCACATCGGCGAGACGCTGGACATCGTGGTGACCAGCGCGCTGCAAACATCCGCGGGAAGACTCGTGTTTGCCAAGCTCCGCGGGTAGAGCTGGAAGACGAAGATGCCTCGCGCGCAAGAAACTCCTTGACACGGGTTTGCGGCGTCTACTATAATACATAAGGTTCATATCATGCGGGTAAATGCCCACATGTGCGATTTTCGCAGGCGAGTGCCTGCTAGACTCTACAACGAAGCGAGGTGTATTCGAGTGTTTCGAACCTATCAGCCCAAGAAACGCCAGCGGAGCAAGGTACACGGTTTCCGTAAGCGTATGAAGACGGCAGATGGCCGCAATGTCATCAAGCGTAGACGCGCGAAAGGCCGCAAAGTTCTCAGCGCGTAACGGGATTGTTTCGACCAGAACCGTAAAGGAACGCACAAGCGCTTGCGGCGGGCATTTGCTTGCCGCATGTTTGTATTTAGAAAAGATGCAAATGCGTTCAAAAAGAGCTATTTTTCAAGACCGGCAGGCGTTGCCGGACAGCGGGCGAGGCGTCCGCTGAACGGATGATTGATGTAAGGATGCGGTAGCGTGAAGCACAGTGATTCCCTGCGACGCAAGAAAGAGTTTCGCTATACCTACCGCGTCGGGAAATCATGCGGGGGGAAGCATCTTTCGCTGGTGTATGCGAAAAACCGCGGTTCAAGCGCAAAGATCGGTTTTTCCGTCAGCAAGAAGATTGGCAACGCGGTGACAAGAAACCGCGTCAAGAGGCGCATGCGCGAGGCGATCACACCGCTGATTCCGTCGATCAAAGGCGGTACGAACCTGATCTTCATCGCGCGTGATTCCATCATCGAAGCTCCGTTTCTGAGCATTCGAGAGGCGATGGTTTCGCAACTCCAGCGTGCAGGCCTTTTAAAGGCAGGGGAATTGATATGAAGCGGATTCTGATCGCAATCGTCCGCGGGTATAAGAAATACATTTCACCGTTACTGCCGCCAAGTTGCCGCTTTACACCGACGTGTTCGGAGTATGCGATGGAAGCAATCTCGAAGCACGGTGCGTGGAAAGGCAGCCTTCTAGCGCTTTGGCGTATCTTGCGCTGCAACCCGTTTTGCAAAGGCGGATACGATCCGGTTCCGTAAATAGCAAGGCATTTCTTTTTTATTACTTTAAAATCAAATACCCGTATATAGAGAGAGGAGGGCATCCCCCTTGCAAGGCGATTTCTTCATTACTCAATGGGCATTCCTCGGAATGCGATGGCTCTACGAAGCCCTAACCAATGAAAGCATCATCCTCACGATCATTATCTCGACGTTGATCATTCGTCTGCTGACCGTCTTTGGCGACATTCGTTCCAGAAAGTCTTCCATGAAGATGGCGGCGGTTCAGCCCCAGCTCGACAAGCTCAAGAAGAAGTATGAAAAAGATCCGCAGCGTCTCAATGCGGAACAGCAAAAGTTCATGCGCGAAAATGGCGTGAGCATGTTTGGCGGCTGTTTGCCGATGCTCATCACCATGCCTTTGTTTTTCATCTTCATTGCGGCATTCCGTCAATGGGGCAACGAGATGATGGTTCGCCTGATCCTCACCCTCGACGACAACAAGGATAAGGGCATCGAGCTCTTCCAGACGTTTAAGTTCTTCTGGATCAACAACCTGTGGATGCCGGACAACGGTTTTTCACCCGTGATCGCAACCGCGAAGGAATTCTTCGGCGCTGCGAACAAAGAGCTGCCCAAGCTGCTCTATTTCCAGCAGAATCCGGATGCGTTGCAGCGGTTTGTTGACCTTGGCTTCTTCGTCAAGAGCGGCAGCACCTATTCGCTGGCAACCATGACAGATGCGCTGGCTGCGAAGTACACGGCGCTGATGGCTCCCTGCGCGGATCTGTATCAGGGATATAACAACGGTTGGTTTATCTTCCCGATTCTCGCGGGTGGATCGACGTATCTCTCCACTTGGATCATGCAGAAGAACCAGCCAAAGAGCGACGCGACGGCAAGCACGAACAAGATCATGAACTGGCTGATGCCTGTCATGTCGTTTGTCTTCTGCTTGCAGTACAACGCGAGTTTCGCTGTTTACTGGACGTTTAGCAATATCTTCTCGCTCGGCACAACGCTTCTGATCAACCGCTCGTTTGCAAAGCAGAAGCTCGTGGTAACGGAGGTTAGCGAAAAATGAGGAGTATGGAGTTTTCGGGTCACAGCGTTGACGAGGCGATCTTTATCGGCTTAAACGAAATGGGCGTGACTATCGACGAAGTCGAGATCGAAACCATCCAATCCGAGAGCAAAGGCTTATTTGGCATCGGCGCGAAGCAGGCGGTCGTACGCTTGACGCAACGCGAAGTACCGCTCGTCATGGAGATGGAGCAGGTCTATCGCAAAGAGAAAGAAGCAAGCTTCCAACAACGCCGCGAACAGCCCCAAAGAAGCGGCGATCGCCGCCCCGAACGGCGCGAAGGCGATCGCGGTGAGCGTACCGACAGAAACTCGCGCCCGTCTGCACCCTATGGCGGACCGAGAAGTGGACGCGACAATGCGCCAAGCGATGGACAAAGCCGTGAGCGTATGCCGGAAGCCGTACCGCAGGAGAACTTTGACTACAGCGAAGAGCTCGCGAAAAACACGCCTTGCGCGGTATTCTTAAGCGAACTGCTGGCGAAGATGAACAACGCCGCGCCGGTTCTGGCTGCGGATACGGACAACGGACTCCGTCTTTGCATCGATGCGGAGACGATGGGGTTGCTCATCGGCCGCCGCGGAGAAACGCTGGATGCCATGCAGTACCTTGTCTCGCTGGTTGCCAACAAAAACCGCAAAGAGGAAGGCTACATCCGCGTCACGCTCGACACCGAGGGATATCGCTCCCGTCGGGAAGAGACGCTCAAGCGCCTCGCGCGCAAGAACGCGATGCACGTCAAGCAAACGGGACGCCCCGTTTCGATGGAGCCCATGAATCCGTATGAGCGTAGAATTTTGCACAGCGCGCTACAGGGATTCACCGGTGTGACCACGCACAGCGAGGGCGAAGAACCCAACCGCCACGTTGTCATTACCCCGGCAAAGTAACGAATCAACTTTGAGCCGCCGCAGTAATTAGCGGCGGCTCGTGTTCTATTTTGGGAGAAATATTGAGCATACTCGCTTATTTGTAACACAATATCGGGAGAGACCATGGAAGACACGATTTATGCGCCGTCCTCCGCCATCGGCGGAGCGATTGCGATCATCCGCATCTCCGGCGAGGAGGCGGGAAATGTTAAGCAGCTACTGGATCGCGATCCGACGCGGCACCCGCGGGAGATGACGCACGTGCGGCTCTCTCAGGATGGCGAGTTGATCGATGATTGCATGGCGGTTTATTTCCCCGCGCCGCACAGCTACACAGGCGAACACATGATGGAGCTGAACGTGCACGGCGGCATGCAGACGGTGCAGCGCGTGCTCGGCGCACTCGCATCCCTCGGGTTTCGTCCGGCAGTATGCGGAGAGTTTACCAAGCGTGCATTTCTCAACGGAAAGATGGATCTATCCGCCGCAGAAGCGGTGATGGACGTGATCAACGCGGACGCGGAGCAAAGCTTAAAATCCGCGCTTGCGCAGTTGCAGGGTAGCATCAAGCGGGAGATCACTTCCGTGGAGGAACTGCTACTGGACGCGCTCAGCGGGATCGAAGCCGCGATTGATTACCCGGACGAAGCAGAGGCGGACACGCTCGAAGCACTGCCGGAATCGTTGACAAGCGCGATCACGCGCGTGGACGCGATGATTTCGACGGCTCGCCGTGGGCGCGTCCTGCGGGACGGATTACGGGTAGCCATCGTCGGGCGGCCAAACGTTGGGAAGTCCTCGCTGATGAACGCGATGCTGGGGAATGACCGCGCGATTGTGACCGCTGTTGCCGGAACCACGCGCGACATCATCGACGAAAAAGTCAGCATGGACGGCGTGCCCGTGCGCCTGATTGACACGGCGGGTATTCGCGAGGCGAACGACGAAGCGGAGAAGATTGGCGTCGTTCGCGCAAGGGATGCACTCAAGGGCGCTGACGTCGTCTGCCTGGTGCTGGATGCCTCTGTGCCGCTGACAAGACAGGATGAAGCGCTCCTGCGGGAGACGCAGGGCTGCACGCGCATCATTGTTCTGAACAAGAGCGATCTTCCTATCGCAAGTGCGTATACTGTCGAAGGCATTCGCGTCAGCGCGAAGACCGGAGAAGGGCTAGTAGAACTACAGCAGAGAATTCTCGCGCTGGCGGCTCCGGAACACGCGGACGGCGCGATGATCACCAACGAGCGGCACATCCGCGCGCTGGAGCTCTCACTCACGGCGCTGCGTGACGCGGAGACCGCGGACGAGCTCGACTGCGCCGCGACGGACGTGAAAAACGCGCTGCACTACCTCGGCTCCATCACGGGAACCGACGTGGACGCAACGGTGATCGACCGGATTTTCGAGCGGTTTTGCGTGGGGAAATGAGACGGAACAAGTAGAAGGGTACATCATGCAAGACACGGTGATATTTCGAAAGACTGCGATGGAGGAGATACCAGCGCTTGTCAGGCTGAGGCTTGCAACGCGCATAGAAACTTACAGCGAGATCTATCCACGGGAATGGATCGACGGATTTGATGTTGCGCTTTCCGAAGAACGGTTTCGAGGGATAGCGAACGATCCGGATCAACACCTTTGCTTTATCGAAGTCAATGGCGCATGCGCAGGCTATCTCTGTTTCGGAAGAGAGATGGAAAAGACCATGCCGGAGAATTCGATCTGCATCAACATGATCTACCTCTTGCGCGCCTATCAGCGGCGGGGAATCGGGGCACTCGCGATGGCGCACGTTCGCGAATACTGCCGCGATATTGGACGAGATCGATTCTTCAACGGCTGTAACTTGCACAACGAGAACGCCATGCGGTTCTATCGCGCAAAAGGCGGACGCATGATTGCGGAATATGGAGGACACGAGAACCACGCCCTGGATCAGGCGGTGTTTGAACACCTCGTGTAACGTGAAATTCATTGAAAGTCAAAAAAAGAACCGGGGTTTCCCGGTTCTCTTGTGTTTTGGCGTTGATCAACCGAACACGCCGCGTTTTTGGATGAAGGCGGAATCGAAATGCTCCATCACCCCGCCGTATGTTTCCGCGGCTGAGATCGCTTTCGTGGTCAACTCGGTGATGATTTCGTGATTCAACGAGCTGATTGCGTGCAGAACGATATAGTAAGAAGGCTCCCGTTCCGGGATATAGTCCGTCTTGCCGATAGCAAACCCCAGCGTTTTGGCATTCTCCCCGAACAGCGTGCGTCCGCTCGCACTGGGGAAATAGAGATGCAGGTTCACGCGGCGATATGCTTCCAGATCATCGCCACGCAGGCGGAGCGACTCGATATACACCGCGTTATCGACGGACTGCCGCTTGGCATTGTCCGGCACGAGCAAACGGTAATAGGTTTGACGATTGGGCTCCTCCGCTTTATAGCACTCGAGCCGAAGCGCGGATTGCTCCGCACAATAGGCCATGAGTGGAACAAGCAGTCGCGCATCCGAGGTATAGAAGTAATACCTGCGCTGCGCGCCGATATCGATGTAGCCCACAAACGCACACTGATCGCCCAGAATGCGCAGAGACTCGCGACTGACGTTCTCCAACGCACGCTTCTCCCGCGCGGAGAAGGCCTGTGCCTCCGCTTTCTTGGGATAGCAGGAGATATACAACAGCGTGGTAAAATCTCCGAGCGTGTCAAACTCTTCCACGTATTTTAAATCGACGTGGAACTGTGCGGGCAAACCTTGTAAATCCCAATCGTAAACGTACCAATCACGCATGGATTAATACCGCTTTGATGCGACGAACGCCAGCGCTCGACGCTTCCTCCTTCTTGATTTCAAAACGTCCCAACTCGCCGGTGCGCGCCGCGTGCGGTCCGCCGCAGATTTCGCGGCTGAAACCGGGAACGGTGTACACCTTGACCTTGGAACCGTATTTGCTTTCGAACAGGCCGATGGCGCCGCTCGCCTTCGCTTCGTCCACCGTCATCTCCTCACAGGTGATTTCGACATCCTGTGCGATGGCCTCGTTGACAAACGCTTCCACAGCAGCGAGTTCTTCCGGCGTAACTTTACGCGGGAAGCTGAAATCGAAGCGCAGACGCTCGGCCGTGATGTTGCTGCCCTTCTGCGCAACGTCCTCGGTACCGAGCACACGGCGCAAACCAGCTTGCAGCAGATGCGTCGCGGTGTGCAGACGCGCGGTCTCCTCCGTGTGATCGGCAAGACCACCCTGAAAGCGCTGTTCTGCGCCTGCGTGGGAGAGCTCCTGATGCGCCTTAAACGCTTCGTCGAAACCAGCGGAGTCAACCGTGAGTCCGCGTTCCGCGGCGAGTTCCTGCGTCAGCTCGATCGGGAAGCCGAAGGTGTCATATAGATGGAATGCGCTCACACCGTCGATCATGCTACCGCTCAGCGTGCCGACCAACCGCTCGAACTCGCGGATACCCTTTTTAAGCGCATGCTCAAAACGCTGCTCCTCTTTGGTCAATTCGTCGAGAATCTTAGCGCGGTTCTCGTTCAGTTCCTGATAAAACTCGCCATACTGTGCGATGACCGCCTCGGACACCTGGGTCAGGCTGCCATCTGGAATGCCGAGCTGCATCGCAAAACGAATCGCTCTGCGAATCAGGCGGCGAAGAATATAGCCCTGGTCGACGTTGCTCGGCGTGATGCCGCGCTGATCGCCAAGCATGAAGGTGGCGCAGCGGATATGATCCGCGATGATGCGGAACATCCGCATGACATCCGCACTTTCACCATATGACTTGCCGGAGAGCTTCTCGATTGAGGCGATGATGCCCGCAAATGCGTCGGTATCATAGACGCTCTTGACGCCCTGCAGCGTCGCGACCGTGCGATCGAGACCCATGCCGGTATCGACGTTTTTCTGCGCGAGCGGTTCAAACGTACCATCCGCGGTCTTGTTGTATTCCATGAACACGTTATTCCAGATTTCGAGATACTTGCCGCAGTCGCAGCCAGCTTTGCAGTCCGAGCCGCACGGCTCTTTGCCAGTATCATAGAAGATCTCGGTATCCGGACCGCATGGACCGGTCAGTCCGGCGGGACCCCACCAGTTGTTCTTCTTCGGCAGGAAGACGATGTGATTGGCCTTCACGCCCTGACTGACCCAGCAATCATAAGCAACGGTATCACGCGGTGCATTCTCGTCTCCTTCAAAACAGGTGAAGAACAATAGGCTGGGATCGATTCCGAGCCATTCCTCGCTCGTCAGGAACTCCCAGGAGTAAGCGATGGATTCCTTCTTGAAATAGTCTCCAAGCGACCAGTTGCCAAGCATCTCAAAGAATGTGCAATGCGAGGAATCGCCGACTTCGTCGATGTCGCCTGTGCGGACGCACTTTTGCACGTCAACCAAACGCGTTCCTTCCGGATGCTTCGCGCCCATCAGATAGGGTACTAATGGGTGCATGCCTGCCGTGGTAAACAGCACGGTCGGGTCGTTTTCAGGAATCAAAGAAGCGGAGGGAATGATGGCATGCCCTTTCGACACAAAGAAGTCGAGATAGAGTTGCCGAAGCTCTTTGCTGGTCATGGATCTCATATGATAAAGCTACTCCTAACGATTCAAATTTCCTATATAGAATACAGCAAAAAAAGCGCGCTTGTCAACGCGACGAGCGCCGATGTTCTTATATATAGAGGCGAAAGGTGTCATATTCCTATCGGTTGTGGGTGTGAAACAAGGGATATACAAGGCAAAAAGAAATCTCAAAAGAATGTGTAAAAAACACTTGCTTTTCGAAATCGAAAGCAGTAGAATAATCGAGCACCACAAAAGTGCTGGCAAAACGAGATCAAATGAAGTCAAAACTTTGAAAAAAAGATCAAAAAAGTGGTTGACAAAACGGACTCCGATTGCTATACTAAACAAGCTGTCCCGCGAGAAACAAGCGAACAGCAAAGCCCGAAAAACGAGCCGAAAAGCGAGGAAATAGGGCAAGAGCACCTTGAAAACTATATAGTGCAAGAAACAAAAAACAAGCCAGTAATTCTGAGGCAAGGATGCCGAAAGGTGTCCAAGTTAAAGAATGAAATAACGCAACGAATTTGAGTGAGCGTAC
>JBDKRF010000037.1:0-3182 GCA_039683525.1 Clostridiaceae bacterium | reverse complement strand
GATGGGCTCCTACGAAACATCGATTCTCCCCTTTGAGGACTGTTGCACCGTGTTCGTGCCGCAGCATCCTGTCACGCGGCCGAAGCTAGCGGACATCCTTCAAAGCGAAGCGCGGCTCGATTTTACGCAGATGATCGAAACCGCCATCGCGAATACCGAGTTTCTGGCAATCGAGTAAGCGGATTTTTACGTTCTCCCCAGTTCAGGCGCTTTGTTCGATTTTACACAACATTCACAGTAGAGGTACTTGCATCGTAGTATACTGTATCTGGTGAGTGGTGCCCTGCTTGCCTGTAACGATTTGGGAGGAACCTATGATGAAGTTTATCTTTCGCCTGATTGGCGTTTTGGTGGTGCTGCTGATCATACTAATGGCAGTGCTGATCTATATGGATAGCAAGGACTTACTGAGCGGAAAGCTGGAGCGCTTGATCGATAACCTTCGCATTCTCGGAAAAGAAGCCTGGCAGGAGATTCTGTATTTCATGCAGGATTCGGGCATTGCGGAGGATGCGGCGGGACTTCTCGATCAAGGGGCGAATTATCTAAGGGACACGGTGGAACCGCATGCGACCAGCCAACCCGGCGCGGACGCATTCTCAACCCCGATGCCGGAGATGACCCCTGCTGGATAATCCCTTATCAAACGATAGCGACATGCAAAAAGAGGCTGCCAGAATTGGCAGCCTCTTTGTCACGCTCTTTGTTTTCTTTTTGGATTGCTGGTATCGTTCAAGAGGGAATATTCGGAATCTCGATCTCCGGCAGGAACGAGCGCAGCCAAGCGACGTTTAAAAGCGTCTTCTGATGCAGTTCGTTTGCCAGCTGACGATCGACAAACCTCGTTGCAATATTCTTATACGAAAACGGGTAGTCGGACATATAGTAGAACATCACGTCCATCAGATAGTCTTCGCAGTCATTCTTTCTCGCTTCAAACTGCGCCATATCCGCCTGCGCGCGAAACGCTTCGCAGCCTGTGATCTTGGAAAACAGGAAGTTGACGTTGTGCGTCTTCGGCGGTTCGGTCTCCATAAAGTAAACATACATGCCCTTGAGTTGGCGTTCTACCGCCTGCTGGCAAAGATAGGCAACGTAAACCCAACGTTCGCCTTTGATGAGCGTATCGATGGTGCCGATGTCATAATCGGAAAGCATCAGCCAATATCCGCATTTTTCCTGTTTGTTCATGTACCGATCGCTCCTCCTTCTTCGAGTGCACCGCTGTTGACAAGATGCACGAGCACGCTGGTGATCCTGCTGTCAAACTGATGCGTAAGGGACGCGAGCTCCTCCGCCGCTTCCAAAAAACTCTTGACCACGTTGTAACCGCGGTTGCTGGTCATGGCATCAAACGAATCCGCAACGGCCACGATCTGAGACGAGAGGCTGATGTCCTCCGCCCGCAACCCGCGCGGATATCCGCTGCCGTCAAGCCGTTCGTGGTGGTTGCGCGCGATCTCCGCGATCTGCTCACCAAATTTAGGCTGCAACATGCGCCCGCTGTCAACCGGATGTCGCAGGATATATCGCAGCTCTGCCTGCTCCAAACGATCCGGTTTTTGTAAGATTTCGACTGGAACGAAGCACTTACCCACGTCATGAAACAAGGCGGCAAACGCTAGGTCTTCGCGCGGGATATCGGGTCCTCTGTCCTGCATTGCATCATAGATTGCTAGTGAATACTGCAGCACCGCCTTGCTGTGGCGCGAGGTGTAGTGATCCTTTTCGTTGACGCGGGTCAATAGCTCCTGCAAGCTCTCGTCGACGTGCGCCAGCGATTCATACGCCGGGCAGTTGGTGACGTAGAGAATCTTGGTGTCCCCGTGCATCTTGACGGGAACATCCTGCGTCAATCCCGATACGGTAAAGGATTCGCCGGGACCAAGCGAATGTAGGCCGTCGTCCATTGCCAGATCGACGCCGCCTTCATGAATAAAGAAATACTCCATTGCATTCGGGTCGGTCGCCGGATACAGCCACACGACGGACTCGCCCGTGATCCTGTACAGCATCACTTCCAAGTCGCCCTGCTTTGCCAGCAAATGCGCGCTTGGTTCGTTTTCCGCGGCAGATTCTCCCGCAGTCACTATTCTATTGAATTGTATGCCGTCCATTCCATCACCCGGAGCGTTCTGCCGTTTTCTGTTTTTAGAGGCGAAGCTCTAAACCGTACGCTTCAATCTCCTCTATAATACCACATGGCGTAGCTAATTCATAGGTGTGAAACGGTTGAACCTGAATATCAATCTCGGAATTCACGCAAATACGCGCCAGCCTGCGGTAGATCCGCAGCAGGCGCGTATCCGAATTCTTCACAAACACCGCTAAATCGATGTCACTTTCACAAACCGCACAGCCTTTTGCAAAGGAGCCAAACAAGACCACTTGATCCACTTCCGGCAGCGCGTAGATGGCGCGACAGATCTCACGCATACGCGTGGCATGTTCGCCAAATAACCCTTCGAAGTCATGGCTTGTTCTGATCATTTCCGCTCCCCGCTCCGCCGAGCGTTTCTTCCGCGATTAAAGCGGAATGACGCGAAGCGGATCGACCATTACATTCTGACCGTCAATATAATATGCGGTATACTCGCAAACCACGAGCGCACCAATCGAATTTGCATAGGCAAACACGGGAGCTGTGATGCTATCCACAAAGTTCAGCAGCCAGGAGACGTCATTCCAGGGTGTAAGCTTTGCAATCTTCACCGCGAACTCGATCTGACGGTTTGCCGTGGCAACCATGCGCTCCAGCAGCTTGAACTGCGCATTGGTATAGCCCGAATAGGACATTGCAACGGATCTCACTGGTGCAGGAGTATTGCCTTGCGCGTTCGCCACACTCGGGATTACCATCACAAGAAGCATGACACAAACCAACAGAGCCATCAATCTTTTTTTCATACAAATTCCCCTCCGAAACGTTTAATTTGTTTCGGTTTGGAGTCCCCAGCGACGAAGCAATCAAAAGGCAGCCTGCCTTCCCATTGCCAAGCTGCCAAAAAGACGTCTTCTACGCGCGTTGTATTTCTGATGCGGTAGGATACTCAATTCGGCATCTGGCTGCCATCGACGCGGCATGCGCGTCATTAGGCCCTATAGCTTTGCGTCACCCGCTTTCGCGGGTTTTGCCTTTTCGTGGGAGTTGCTCCTAAACCTGAAGCGAGGATATCACATTG
>JBDKRF010000036.1:0-2625 GCA_039683525.1 Clostridiaceae bacterium | reverse complement strand
GTAATTAGTGTAAATGGAAAGCCGGATACCTTGAGAGGGGTAAGTCCGGTTTGGAGGGGGGACTGCGCAAACCTGCCGCTGAAAAGCGGTCAGGCGGCGTTTTCCTACCCTACCCGCTGACGGTAGCCATCGGCGATAGCGAAGAGATGCAAAAAGCGATCGCCATGCTGGACGAGGTGAAGGAAAGCATCATCAACGCATATGAGCTGAAGACGGGCATGTCCCGCGCTAAGCTCGCGCACCTCATGGACGCAGAAACGTGGATGAACGCAAACAAAGCGATCGAGCTCAGGTTCGCTGACGGTATCTTGACACGCGACACGGGTGTGCCGGACGTTATCCCGATCAACAGCTACCAGTTCAGCCGCCGTGCCGTGACGAATTCGCTCCTGAGCAAAATCCCGAATACAGAACACAAGCAACCTTCTGAGCCGCTGTATCAGCGGCTCAATCTTTTGAAGAAATAAGGAGAGAAATATGAATCAGATTCAGGAACTCCGCGAAAAGCGCGCCAAAGCGTGGGATGCAGCCAAAGCATTTCTCGACACCAAGCGTGGCACGGACGGCCTGCTCGCAGCCGAGGATGTCACAACTTACGAAAAGATGGAAGCCGACGTCGTCAATCTCGGCAAGGAGATCGACCGGCTGGAACGGCAGGCCGCGCTTGACGCTGAGCTGAACAAACCCACCGCCGACCCGCTTACCTGTAAGCCTGCACAGTCTACGGCGGAACAGAAAACGGGCCGTGCATCCGATGCGTACAAAAAGGCATTCTGGAACACGATCCGCTCCAAAAACCCGAGACCTGAGATTCTGAACTCCCTGTTGGAAGGAACCGACAGCGAGGGCGGCTATCTCGTACCGGACGAGTTTGAAAAGACGCTGGTGCAGAAACTGACGGCTGCGAACGTATTGCGTCCGCTCTGTCACGTGATCCAAACCAGCTACGGTGATCGCAAGATCCCGGTGGTCGCGTCGAAGGGCACCGCCGACTGGGTCGACGAAGAGGGCACTTATCCGCTCTCGGATGACTCCTTCTCGCAGGTCGTCCTCGGCGCGTACAAGCTCGCGACGATGATCAAGGTGTCCGAAGAACTGCTGTCGGACAGCATCTTCGATATCGAAGGATATGTATCCGAGCAGTTTGGCAAACGCATCGGCGACAAGGAAGAGGACGCGTTCCTCAACGGCAACGGCGTGAGCAAGCCTATCGGCATCCTTAACGCCACAGGTGGTGCGGAAGTCGGAGTTACTACTGCGGGAGCATCTGCGATCACGGGTGACGAACTGATCGACCTCGTGTATTCGCTCCGCGCGCCGTACCGCAAGGGGGCGGTGTTCGTGCTCAACGACACGACAGTGAAGCTGCTCCGTAAACTGAAGGACGGCGACGGTCAGTACCTCTGGCGTCCGGGCATCACGGAAAACGCGCCGGACACGATCCTCGGTCACCGCATCGTGACGAGCGAGTTCATGCCGGGTGTCAGCGCGGGGAGTAAGTCCATCGCGTTCGGCGACTTCTCCTACTACTGGATTGCCGACCGTCAGGGCCGCACGTTCAAACGCCTGAACGAGCTGTATGCCACGACCGGTCAGATCGGCTTCCTCGCGTCGCAGCGGCTTGACGGCAAGCTCATTCTGCCGGAAGCGATCAAGGTCCTGCAGCAGAAGGCGTAACGGAGGGACTAGATGGAAATCATTGAGACTTCGGTGGGGGACGTGACCCGCAACTGTAAAAACTACCTAACCGACGGTGGGGATCGGTTGGTGATTGGCGGTACTCTGGAGGTGCTGGATACCGCCACTGTCACCGGTCTACAACCGGAATGCGCGACCGAACAGACGATTGGTAGTGTTTACCAGGCGACAAATCAAGGAGAGAGCGCCGCAACGACAATCTCCGACCTCACGAGTGATTTTAACGCTCTACTGCAAAAACTCAAGGATGCCGGGATAATGGCGGCAGACCAGCCGGGTGCGTCTTAAAGACATGGCGACGCTGCTGAGTAAAGTCAAGGCGAACCTAATCCTGACGCACGACGCTGACGCTGAACTGCTTCAGCGGCTGATCGATGCCGCCGTTGCATATGCGGAGAGCTACCAGCACTTGACTACCGGAACCTATGAAGCAGCGGTAATGCCTCCGACAACCGAGGCTGCGGTGATCATGCTCGCCTCTCATTTATATGAAAGTCGGGACGGCAGCACGGGCGGATTCTTCGCGGATAATGTGCAGGCGGGGCAACAGGTGTGGAACACGGTGAACACGTTGCTCCGCCTTGATCGTGATTGGAAGGTGGGTTCATGAGCTTCGGCAGAATGAACACGCTGATTTCGATCGTGCAGGAAGTAGTGACGAAGGACACAGAGGGGTTCGCAATCAAAACGGACAACTTCCTCGTTTCCGTTCACGCCTACCGGGAAGGGCGGCACGGTTCTCAGAAATGGGTCAACCGTGCCGCCTTTTCAGAGGCGACGGATTTGTTCCGGTTTCGAGTTATTCCGGGCGTAGCCGTAACCACAGCGCATGTGATCCTTTGCGGCGATGATCGCTTTGAAATCACATCCGTCGAGGATGTAAAAGGCCGAGGCATGTACATTGAGGTGCTGGCGAAGAAGGTGACG
>JBDKRF010000035.1:0-1722 GCA_039683525.1 Clostridiaceae bacterium | reverse complement strand
CAAGACTGAGCTCATGCCGGACTATTCAACGGGCGCCGCATCCGAAGCCGCGTCTACCTCCGGCGCGGGGCTCATCGGCGGCGGCATCGTACTCGTGCTCGCGGCGGGAACGGCGTTTGTCATCGCCCGCTCAAAAAAGCGGAAGAATAACGCCGGGCCGGAAGAGGAGTAACGATGGTTTCGCAAGCATGAGTCACCGGAATCCGGCGCATCCTTGTTACGATTTAGAATTGAGCCGGGGGATGATATCCCGGCGCGGGAGCAGCATGCAAAAAATCACCAAAACCATGGACGCGTTTTTCTCGCTGGAAGAGCTGGCGAAGAAAAACACACCCGTGCATACGCTGCATCCCGCGTCCAAGCTCGCTGTTACGATGGTGTTTATCCTCTGCGTCATCTCGTCCGGTCGCTACGATGTCGCCGGATTGACAGTATATTTCTTTTATCCCGCGCTTTTGACCGCGCTGGGAGAGCTACCGCCGAAGAGCATTCTGAGTCGAACGTTGCCCGCTCTGCCATTCGTGCTGTTTGCGGGTGTATCCAACATCCTCTTTGAGCGCGCGCTTGCGCCGGTCGGCGTTTCCTACGGCGTGCTGTCCTGCCTCGTGCTACTCGAGAAAGCGCTGTTGACCGTGAGCGCGCTGGTTATCTTAACGGCGACCACGCCGTCGCGGGCGCTGCTTGCGCAATTGCAGCAGGCGCATGTGCCTCGCATTTTTACCACAACGGTCATGCTCTGCTTTCGGTATCTATCGCTTTTGGCGGAGGAAGCGGGTAGCATGTCCCGTGCCTACCATCTGCGCTCAGTCAAGCAAAAAGGGCTGGAGATGAAGCACGTTGGTACGTTCATCGGGCAACTGCTGCTTAGAAGCATCGACCGCGCGGAGCGCGTATATGCGGCGATGCAGTGCCGTGGGTTTGACGGAACGTTTCCCGCGATCAAACACGCGCCGCAGGATCGCGGCAGCATCCGGTACGCGATCCTGGTTTCGCTGGCGCTGATTGCGGTTCGTGTGGTCGGCTTTTCGGCGATCATGGGCTCCATTGCACGGCTGTTTTAGGAGAGAACGATGGCTTTTTTTACTGCAGAACAGATCACCTATCGCTATCCAAACGGGCTGTTGGCGCTGGACGACGTCTCGTTTTCCATGGAACCCGGCGACTGCGTCGGCCTGATCGGCGGTAACGGCGCGGGAAAATCGACCCTGCTTTCGATTCTTTGCGGCTTACTGCTGCCAACGTCCGGCACGGTCTGCATCGACGGTGTTTCGCTGAACAAGGCTAACCTTGCGCTGATTCGCAATATGATCGGCATGGTGTTTCAAAACCCGGACGATCAACTGTTTATGCCGACCGTATTGGAGGATGTCGCCTTCGGTCTGCAAAACCGCGGATATTCAATCGAGCATATCGAGCAGAAGATGCATCAAACGCTGGAGCACCTGAACATTGCGCATTTGGCGGAGCGCGCACCCTATCAACTCTCCGGCGGAGAGAAGCGGAGCGCCGCCATCGCAACGGTGCTTTCCATGGACCCGCACATGCTGCTCTTTGACGAACCGACCGCGTTTCTCGACCCGCGCAGCAAGCGCAATTTGATCCATCTATTGCGCGCCATGACGGCGGCGCGGTTGGTTGCGACGCACGACAGCGACCGGGGCTCACGCGCTTGCAACCGCGTGCTGGTGCTGCAAAAAGGAAAACTGCTTGCCGACGATGTTC
>JBDKRF010000034.1:0-3618 GCA_039683525.1 Clostridiaceae bacterium | reverse complement strand
GGGCGGCTCCACCGCGGATCGCGCCGCGATCGTATGTCTTCACCAGAGAGGTGGCATATCCGGCCTCGGCCAGCGTACCTTTTTCCGTCAGCAAAGGACCATTGGACAAAAGATGTTGCATGATGATCGGCCTCCAACTACTGTTTTTTCGGATGGGTTTTCGCTCGATATGGAGTGTGGCTTCATTATACGCCGCGCAATACCCGCGCGCAAGAAACGCAATTTGTTATCGTTTGAATGAGCAGATTTACCCCGCGGGGCACTGCTATTTTACGTGCTCGAAAGAGTGTGCTATAATACCCGAATGGAAAATCTTGAACCAACCGAAATTCAAGGCGAACCGGGCGAAAAAGAGCGCGTATCCGCGCGCATTCGCCTGAAAAAGAATGCAGGAATCATCCTGATCAGCCTCGCTTTTACCGCGATGCTCTGGCAGGTTGTGCAGATTTACTTAAACGGCATGCGGCACGTAACCCACGGGCTATTGTTGATCGTCGGCATCTGCCTTCCGCTGATGCTCGGGACCTATCTCTATACCCGCGCCTTTGATTCCCGCGAGGAGCGCCGCAGGGCAGTTCGCGTCTCCTTTTTTGCGCTATTTGTGTTCTATTGCGCCGTTCTGCTGGGCGCGCTGATCATCTCCCGCGTGGATTACCTGACCTTCACGCAGACGAAAGCGAATTACTGGAAGAACTTCGATCTGATGACAAACTTCCATCCGTTCGAGACCATCCGCCTCTATATCAACGCGATCAAGTATGACTATATCGGCATGGAGATTCCGTTGAGCAACCTCTTTGGCAACGCCATGCTGTTTATGCCGATGGCGGTGTTCTTGCCATGCCTGTTCCGCTCCATGCGAAAGCTCTGGGTCTTTGCGCTCGCGATGATTCTGATGCTGGTTGCGGTGGAGGCGCTGCAACTCCTGCTTGCCTGCGGCAGCTGCGATGTGGATGATGCGCTCTTGAACCTGTCCGGCACGCTGATTATATTCGGCATCCTCAAGCTTCCGTTTTTGCAGCGGCTGCTCAAAAAGCTCTATCTGCTGCCGGAGACGGAAACGCCTGCACCGCCAACCACAGAAGCAACCAAAGAGGAACCCACAACGCCGGACGCTACAGCCTGATCTCCCGCGTCGCGATCTCGTTTACAAACGTTTTATCATGCTCCACAAACAGCATCGTGGGCTTTGCCGCAAGCAGCAGATCGCGAATTTGCATCCGCGAGAGCACGTCAACAAAGTTCAACGGCTCGTCCCAAACATACAGATGCGCGCGTTCCGAAAGCGTCTTCGCCAGAAGCGCTTTTTTCTTTTGCCCGCCGGAAAACGAGCGCATATCCTTCTCAAACTGCACGCGGGGGAAGTCCAGCTTGCGCAGAATCGTCAAAAACAGCGTCTCATCGAGCGCGTTTGCGCGGGCAAATTCGGAGACCGTACCGCAAAGAAACGACGTATCCTGCGGCATGTAGGAAATCACGAGCCCGCTCGCCGTGCGGAGCGTTCCCGTGTGTGGAATCTCCTCGCCCATAAGCAGCTTTACAATGCTGCTCTTTCCGCTACCGTTTCGGCCCATCAGCGCCGCGCGTTCGCCCTGGCGCAGGGTGAAGTTCAGCGGGCCTGTGACCGTCCGCCCGCCATAGACAATCGAGAGATCGAGCGCTTCGACGAGGATATCCGCGTGGTGACGCAGCGGGGTCACCTTGAGCGTATCGTTGCGCTCCAGATCCTTCAGGAGCTTTTCTTTTTCCTTTGCCGCGTTGTCCTGCCGCCGCTCGGTGGCCTTTGCGCGCTTCATCATCCGCGCGCTCTGTGCGCCGACAAAGCCGCGGTCGGCAACATGCTCACCGATCTTACTGCGTTCCGTGCGATCCGACCACTCAGCCGTGCGTTTTGCCGCGGCGCGGAGGTCCTCCATCTCGCGCGTAAGTCGCTCATTCTCCGCGCGTTCAAAGCTGTCCTGCCGCCTGCGGTTTTCCTCCCAGCTTGTGAAGTTGCCCTTCTGCACCTCAATACTCGCGCGGTTGATCGAGAGGATATGATCCACGCAGCCATCGAGAAACGCGCGGTCGTGGGAAACAAGGATAAACCCCTGCTTGCCGCTCAAGTAGCGGCTCACCACGGCGCGGGCTTCCATGTCGAGATGGTTGGTCGGTTCGTCGATGAGCAGGAAATGCCCGCTACGTGAAAACAGCGCTGCCAGCAGCACCTTGGTCTGTTCGCCGGGACTGAGGGTCGAGAACGCGCGATCCAGCGCGTCCGGCTCCACCTCCAGCAAATTCAGCTCTTTTTCAAGCCGCCATCTCGGCGCATCCGCGATGGAGACGAACACCGCCTCGGTCGTCAGGCTCGTATCCGCTACGGGAAACGGGAAATAGTCGAACGCGACGGAGGACGAAATCGTGCCCTCGTAGTCGTGCTCGCCCATGAGCAGTTTTAGAAACGTGGTTTTGCCGCGCCCGTTTCGCCCGACAAAGCCGAGCTTCCATCCCGTGTCGACGGAAAAGGACGTGTGTTCAAAGATATTGTCGTAACTGCCTTCATAATGAAAGGTCAGGTCGTTGACTCGAATCTGGGACATGTGAAACCCTCCTGTCAGTGCAAAAAGAACAGCAAGGCCAAACGTGTTTGCTTCGAACAATGGGCGCTGGGGAAAAAGATTCGCCCGCTGTTTTCAGCAACAAAAAAAGAACCCGTTGATGGTTCGCGCACACGTTTGGCATTGCAAGTAAACTACGGACGCACGCAAAGGTGCTTCCGGCGTTGCTTCTCAACACCAAGGTGTTAACGATACATCGGAGTCCTCCGTAAAAAAGATTTCATACAATTATACACAGCATGTGAAAGTTTTGTCAATGCGGAAGGTCGCGGTGAAGACACTGGCACAATATGCTATAATGAATTGCGATGCTGTCTATACAGTCAATCGGGAACAATCGTTCCTGCGTCTGTATCAACAGGCTCGCGCAACACCAACGGATACTGAGTAAAATAAAAAAATTCGCCTCCACCGCAACCTCACCGCTAGATACGGAGTGTTATGGGTGGAAGAGAGAGGTACCAAGCGCTTATGGAACAATTGGCCAAGCCAAACGCGCCTATTCCGGCCGACAACGTGGACGCGCTCTTTAAGCAGTATGCCGATACGGTTTACCGCCTAGCGCTTCTGCGCACCAGGAGCGGAACGGACGCAGACGATATCGTACAGGAGGTCTTCCTTCGGGCATTGCGCGCAAAACCCGTATGGAACAACCTTGAGCACCAGAAAGCCTGGTTCATCAAGGTGACCATCAACTGCACGAAAAGTCTGCTGACCTCCGCCTGGCGGCGAAACACCGTACCCGAGAATGAGAATCTCATGACGGAGATGCAGACGACCACCGAAGTTTATCCTTATGTGTTGGCGCTTCCGCAGAAGTACCGAACGGTGGTGCATCTGTATTACTACGAAGGGTACCAGGTTTCCGAGATCGCAAAGATCACGGGAACAGCGGAAAACACGGTGAAATCCCATCTCTTCCGCGCACGCGATATGCTGCGGGAACAGTTGAAAGGGGAGTTTCAGGATGTTTAAAGAGCAGTATATCCGTGACAACGACAAGCTAAAAGCAAAGGAGACG